>NZ_JBHGXH010000182.1:0-42304 GCF_041936445.1 Candidatus Darwinibacter acetoxidans
TAGCTGGTCCTTTCGGCCGAAATTGAACAGGACCTTGGCCCTTGAAGCGCCTGTTTCTGGATCGCGATAATTGTGGGCAAGCTGGACGTATTCGTAACCTCTGCTTTTCACGGTTCTAATGTACATTGTATCTATATGATATCATAGATATCAACATAATACAACCATTTTATGCACATTGGTTGTGCCTACACGATCTCTGGTTTTGAGTTATCCACAATCTCGGAAATGCCGATGAATAAAGCATCTAGGTTTTCGGGTTGTGTCCATTCGGGGCGTTTACTGTACAATCCAAGTCCAACTCTGGGCGCATTTTCAGGCCAAGAGACACAAAAAGGAGCGTTGCTCCTACTCAATCGAGTAGTTCTGCAACGCCCCCTTCTCATCTCGTTTCCTTCCACCTTACTTCTTAAGGAAGATGGAAATGGTCAGGTCCTTCCTTCCTACATCGGGGATGTGGAGAAAGATGCCGAACATGACTCCATCTTCTTCATAGGGATTGGCAACAGACTCGACGATCTTGTTGGCGCTGTCCCTGACCACTACGGTGAAATCGTCCAGGTCATAGACCCCGCGGAAAACCTCCCGCAGGTAGATGATCTCCAAGTAGCGGCCATCTCGACGTACCTCGTGGTCTTTGTAGGTCCGGAAGACATCCCTCTCCAGATCGTACTTCACGGTGATGGTGTTGAAATCAAAGTAGGGGAGATCACAACCGGCCAGCAGGGCCGCGATGAGCACTGCCGCCGCCAGCATCAAAAGTTTCCTCTTCACCCTCATGCACACCTCCAAACTGATGGCAGTAGTCCAGGGCCGGGGCCCGGAAAAGTGTCCTTTAATTCTTCTTCGCAGCGCTGTGTTTTCCTACTTACCAGACCCAAGAGGGGGCTCACCGCCCCCTCCTTTATGCGGAAGCATCCTCCTCCAGGCGTGCTTTGGCGGCAGACCTGGTCTGCCAGGCGTGGAGTGCCAGGCTGATGGCGATGATACCGTAGGCCACAAACACCCGGAAGTACTCACCCACCTGGGCGCTGCCGAAGATGGTCTGGCCAGCCCGGGGCGATACTGCAAACAGCAGATGGAAGAGGAGTGTGCCCGTGAGGGCCTGGGCGATAGTGGCCTTGGTCACGGAAGCTCCCCCGATGAGCAGGGCGGCAATGGCAAAGGTCCCCACCTGCTCATGGCTGTTGTAGGTGTTCAGCGTCCCGATGTTCTGCAGGAAGATCAGCTGCCCCCAGGCCGCGAGCACCGTGGAGAAGATGATGGCCAAAATCCTGTTGCGGTCCACGTTGATCCCGGCAACGCCTGCGATATGGCGGTCCTGACCGATGGCCCTGAACTCCTGGCCCAGTTTGGTCCGGAAGAAGGCCCAGATGGCCACGGCCAAAGCGGCAATCACCAGGAAAGTGACCACCGGGATCCGCACGAAAAGGCCCGCCTGGATCTGCCAGAGCCCATCCAGGGCACCCTTCAACCTGAACAGGTCGATGGTGTTGCGCAGACCCGGCCCGGTGGAAATCCTCAGCCGCGGGTTGTCAAAGGGAATCAGGGTGCCCACCAAAAACAGGAACACGAACTGGTAAAGGCCGTTGGCGAAAAAGCCCATGACCATACCGGTGATCATCTCCCGGCCTTTGGCTTTGTTCAGGAGCGTACCTGCCAAAAAGCCAAACAGAACCGCCAGGGGCGTTGCCATCAGAGCGGTGAGCAAAAAGCCACCGGTTCCCGCCCATTCCCAGTGGGTGGCCAGGATCAGGGCGATCTGTCCCGCCAAGGCACCCAGGACAATCCCGAAGTTCAGGCCCATGCCCGCTGCCACGGGGATAATCAAAGACAGCACCAGGAAGGAGTTGCGGGCCACCCTGTTCACGATTTCCATGAGCAGGAACTGGCCTGGCATCTTCGCGAAGTAGACGCCCAGTAAACAGACGACGGCAAAGAGCAGTGGCACAGCGTTCCTTGCGACAAGCCTTTTTACTTGATTCACGCCTGTTCACCTCCGGTTGCCCTGGTTAAGGCATACAAGATCATGCCGTTGCTCACAACCACCCGGGCGATTTCCGAGATGTTGCCCTCGATGAGCTGATTGGTCACCGGCATGGCCACGGTGAGCAGCGTCTGGAAAAGCACAACGCCCAACACTGCGTGGCGCACCTTCGCTTCCCTGGTGGAAGCGCCGCCGATGAGCACGCCGGCAACGGCGGGGAAGGCGGTCATCAAAGGCCCGTTATACAGCTGGACAAAGCCGAAGCTCTGTGCATAGGTCACATAGCCGATGGCCGCCAGCACCGTGGACATGATGATGCCCAAAGTACGGTATTTGTTCAAGCTCAGACCGCTGGCCGCGGCGAAGCGGGGATTGCGCCCCACCACTTCCATGGCGACCCCGGCCTTCGTCTTAAAGAACAGCCAGACCAAAAAGAGCATCAAGCCGTAAAAGAGAAGCAGCCCCGTGGGCACGGTCAAGCCAAAAATCTCGAAGGCCAGGAAGTTGTTGAGCACCCCGCCGAAGGTATCCGCCAAGGTCAGCGTGGTGCGCAGGCCCTGGCCGCCCACGGGCCAGATCATGGCAGGGTTTCTAAAGGGAGCCAGCAGCCAGAAGATGCACATCCCGGCCACCACCGAAAAGCCCACGTAGGTTCCCACCATCATTTCCTGCCCGGTGACCCGGTTGAGGAGGAGCGCATAGAGGAAACCTGCTCCGACCGCCAGCGGGATGGCGATGAGCACCGCCACCAAGAACCCGCCGAAACCCAGCATACTGAACTCCATGGCCACCAGCGCACCCACAATACCGCAGATGACGCCCACCGGCAGACCGAAGTTCAGACCAACTCCAGCTTGAATGGAGGGCACCATGGCCAAAACGTAGATGCCGTTCTGACCGATGCGCACTAAAGCATCGCTGAGCAGACCGGGCACACTGAGATCCGTACCGGCGGCGATAATGATCAAAAGGAGCAGGAAGCCAGCAATAATCAGGCGCGGCAGTCCAAAACCGTGGTAGATCTTGAGCAGCTGCTCTTTCATCGCGCCCCCACCTCCTCCAAGGATTTTCCAGCCATCAGGAGGCCGTACTGCACATCGGGAGCATCGGGCGGCAGGATGCCAGCCAACCTACCTTCATAGACGATGGCGATGCGATCTGCGATGCTGCGCAGCTCCGCGAGTTCACTGGAGGTAAACACCACCGTTACTCCCATCTCATTGAGCTGCACAATGAGTTCCAGCACCCTGCTCTTGGCACCCACGTCAATGCCCCTGGTCGGTTCAGATACGAAGAGCAGCTTGGGCTCCTGGGTGAAAGCCCTGGCCAGGCAGACCTTCTGCTGATTGCCGCCGCTGAGCCTGCGCACGATCTGTTCAGGCCCAGTGCAGCGGATATCGAATTTCTCGATAGATTCCAGGGCATGCTCCCGGATCTTCCTCTCATCTTTGAGCTTGAGCAGGCCCGGCTTGAGGAACTTATCCTGGCTCTGCATGCTGGTGAGCACGATGTTGTTGGCTATGGTATCCTCCAGGACCAAGCCCACACCCCGCCTGTCTTCGGAAACGAAGGCCAGGCCCATCCGCAGTGCGGCCTTGGTGTCGTTTAGGGGTACTTCCTGCCCCTCATAGAGCACCCTGCCCTGGCTGGGGTACAGGCCCATGATGCCGTTGGCCAGACCCACCTTGCCGTGCCCCGCCAGGCCGCCGATGCCCAAAATCTCGCCGCGGTAGACATCCAAATCGATGCCCCGCAGCCGCTCCCCGGGCATATCCACCCGCAGATCGCGGATCTCCAGCACCACTTCCTGCTTGGCCGGGCTGGAGCTTCTCTGCTTGCGGGCCTGCGTATCGATCTTGCGGCCCACCATGAGCTCGGCGATCTGGCTGATGGTGTAATCTTCCCTGGGCCCGGAGCTGACCAGTTCACCGTCTTTTAGGATCGTAATCCGATCTGCCACCGCCATAACCTCATCCAAGCGGTGGGTAATAAACAGAATACTAATGCCGCTGCGCGCCAAGCGCTGAATAACCCCGAGAAACTGCTCGGCTTCACTTTCGGTGAGCACGGCGGTGGGTTCGTCGAGAACCAGGAGCTGCAGGTTCTCTTTATCGATCTCCCTGGCGATTTCCACAAACTGCAGATAGCCAACGGGCAGCCCAGCCACGGGAACCCATTCGTCGATACTCATACCCAGCCGGTCCAGGGCAGACCTGGTGTCCTGGGCCATCTGCCGGCGGTTGAGGGTTTCCATCTTCTTGCCAAAGACCGCGCTGAACAGATTGCGTTTGGTAACTTCCCTGTTCAGCTTGACGTTTTCTGTCACAGAAAACCCCGGCAGCAGCATGAACTCCTGGTGCACCATGCCGATGCCTGCATCAATGGCCGCCCGGGGCGAGTCAAAGGCCATCTGCTCGCCGTTGATGAAGATGCTCCCCTCAAAGCCCCCCGTGTTGATGATCACAGGCATGCCGAAGAGGATGTTCATCAAGGTGGACTTGCCGGCCCCGTTTTCCCCCACCAGGCAGTGAATCTCCCCTTTTCCAACGGTAAGACTAACGTTTTTCAACACCTGAGTGCCGTAAAAGGACTTGGAGATCTCCTTCATCTCCAGTACAGGAACACTCACTGGCAACACCTCCACTAGTTACACCAACAAAAGTGCGGAGTTCGCCCTCGGGGAGGGCGAGAGCTCCGCCTTTTCTCTCACTTGCTGTGCTGACCCTTAGAAGATGATCGATTCGGCCAGTACCAGGTAGAAGTTGGAATCATCGAGATAGCGGTTCAGAGACATCCGCACGCCCGTGGCCTCGTAGATCGCTTCTTCCACGGCGGCCATGTCGGAGAAGTCCAGACCTTCCTGGATGTGCCTGATGGCCAGATCCACACCTGCTTCCACAAAGACCATGTTCACAGGTGCAACCCAGGTGGCCATGCGGCCGGAACGTCCCATCTCGGCGACCTTAGCCTTGATCTGCTCGAGGATATAGGGTACATCGCCCTTGTATTCCTCGGGTACCTCAATGCCCAAGGCACCGGGATAGCCGTGGAAGGGGCTGGGGCAGCACTGCTCTGGGAAGATGATGCCCGCCTCCAGCGAAGCCCGGATGGCCGGCTCCATCATGCCGCAGTTGGTCCCGAAGAAAGCGATGTCCGTCCCGTGGATCGCGGCTTGACGGGGAATATCCTCCAGAATGAACTGCTGGGTACCGGGCAGACCGGCGTCACCCATGGGGTCGGGAGCGGTCACTTCGATCACTTCCAGACCGAGCCGTTCAGCTTCTTCCTTCATGTTCTGGAAGCGCACAGCCAAAAGCTCCATGGACATGTGGCGCGGGAAGGAGTAGTGCAGAATCTTCTTGGCACCCATCTCCGCTGCCAGCTGGGCAATGGCGGGGCCGCGCCGGAGCTGGTCTGTCTCCATGGCTATGTCCGCGACCGGGCCGATTACCGCCGGGTCTTCATGGGGAACGCCCGCGATGAGCACGATGTCAGGGCGGATGTCCCGCACGGTCTTAAAGGCTGCGGTGGTGCCGGGAACGGCCTGGCAGACCACGATGGCCTTGACCTCGGGATCCATGGCAAACTGGACGATCTGTCCGATTACCGTTTCCTGCTCGTTCATGAAGTTGTCGGGATAGGTCACGTGGGTAATGGAGCCCGGATAGCGAGCCACCATCTTTAACGCGGCCTGGTACTCTTCTTCGCCCTGGGAGACCGTACCCGTGATCAGGCCGATCTTAAAGGGCAGAGCCTGGGCTTGTGCCACACCGATAAGACCGAAAACCAATAACAACGCTAAAACTACGGATAGCCTTCTTTTCACTCCGACCTCTCCTCCTGTGATAAAAAGATAGCTGTATTATTCTACGAATTGCGCAAGTTCTCCTCCTGTCCCGGAAGGAAAATGTTCGTTTGGCCTCCAGGCATTGAGAGTACCGTTCAGAGCCCACATGCGAAAACCGCCGCACACCTGGCGGCGGTTCTGGCAGACATTACATGTTCCCCAGGCTGTCTAGACAGCCTGGTCCATCTGGGCGGCATAGAGCTTGGCGTACAGGCCGTTTCGGGCCACAAGCTCCTTGTGGGTCCCCCGCTCCCGGATCTTCCCGTCGGTGAGCACCACAATCTCATCGGCCTGGCGGATGGTGCTGAGGCGGTGGGCGATGATCAAGGTGGTACGGTCCTTGGCCAGCTCGTCCAGGGCCTCCTGGATCTCCAGCTCCGTGGCGGCATCCAGAGACGAAGTGGCTTCATCCAGGATCAAGACGGGCGGGTTTTTCAAAAACACCCGGGCGATGGAAATCCGCTGTTTCTGGCCGCCGGAGAGCTTCACGCCCCGCTCGCCCACGTAGGTGTCGTAACCATCCTTGAGGCCCATGATGAAATCGTGGATCTGGGCCTTTTTGGCCGCGGCGATCATCTCTTCCTCAGTGGCGGAGGGGTTGCCGTAGAGGATGTTCTCCCGGATAGTTCCGGTGAAGAGGAACACATCCTGCTGCACGAAGCCGATCTGCTGCCGCAGGGAGCGCAGGGTCACATCCCGCACATCATAGCCGTCGATGAGTACCGCCCCCTCCACCACATCGTAGAACCTGGGGATGAGGTGGCAGAGGGTGGTTTTGCCTCCCCCCGATGGCCCCACAAAGGCCACGGTGCTCCCCGCGGGGATGGTCAAGCTCACGTTGTGGAGCACTTCGCTGTCCTCGTCATAGTGGAAAGAGACATTGCGCAGCTCGATCTCACCCTTGACAGGGGGAAGATCCACGGCATCCGGCCGGTCCGTTACCGAGGGCTGAACCTCCATGATCTCCACAAAACGCCTGAAGCCCGCCATACCCTGCTGATACTGCTGGGTAAAGGAGATCAGCCGGCGGATGGGCTGGAGGAAGTAGCCGATGAACAGGAGGTAGGCGGTGAGATCCGCCAGATCGATGTAGCCTCGGAACATGAACAAGGCACCGCAGGTCAGAACGGCCAGGTTCAGCAGGTCGGTCAAAAACCCGAGACCCGAGGAGTACACAGCCATGGCCCTAAAGGCCCTGTAGCGGGATGTCTTAAAGGCGCTGTTAGCCGTATCGAAGCGCCTCATCTCGTAGTCTTCGTTGACGAAGCTTTGGGCCACCCGAATCCCGGAGAGGCTGTTTTCCAGATCGGCATTGACATCCGCGATCCGGCGGCGCTCTTCATGGAACGCTTTGTTCATGTTCGTGCGGGTCCTGTAGGCGTAGGCCCCGATCAGGGGAATGAACAGGAAGGTAATGAGCGTCAGGGGCACGTTGATGCTCAGCAGGTAGATAAAGGAACCGATGAGCATCAGCGTGGCGATGAAAATGTCCTCAGGCCCGTGGTGGGCCAGCTCGGTGATATCCCTCAGGTCATTGACGATCCTGCTCATCAAGTGCCCCACCTTGGTATCGTCGAAGAAGCGGAAGTCCAGGGTCTGCAGATGGGAGAACAGATCCTTGCGCATGCGGTATTCGATGTTCACACCCACCACATGGCCGTAGTAATCCACAAAGTACTGGCAGGTCAGGCGCAGCACGTACAAAACGACCATCGCACCTGCCCAGATGAGCACTGCCTGCAGGTTGCGGTTAGGAATGAAATCTTTCATAAAGGTTCTGGTGATGATGGGAAACAGGAGGTCCAGTACTGCAATGATGCTGGCCGCGAGCAGATCCGCGAAAAACAGGCGGCGCTCCGGCTTGTAGTAAGAGATAAACCTCTTGAGATCTTTCAATTCCTACCAAACCTCGCAATCTATCCTTTGATATAGGGCTGTCCGGCGGCCTTGGGCCCCACTGCTCTGCCGATGAAGCCGGCCAGGGCCACCATGGTGAGAACATAGGGCAGCATGTTCATGAACTGCGTGGGGATACCGATATCCTGCAGGCGCATCTGCAGGGCATCGCCGTACCCAAAGAACAGGCAGGCGCCCAGGGCCCCCAGGGGAGTCCACTTGCCGAAGATGACTGCCGCCAGGGCGATAAAGCCCCGCCCTGCGGTCATGCCCTCGCTGAAGCGGCTCAGATGGGCAATGGAAAGATAGGTTCCGCCCAGGCCAGCCAGGGCTCCGCTGAGCATCACGGCGACGTAGCGCATTTTAAACACGTTGATGCCCACGGTATCTGCGGCCTGGGGATGCTCACCCACCGCCCTCAGCCTGAGCCCCCACGGCGTCTTGTAGATCACCACATGCAGCAGGAACACGGCAACTAGGGCCAGATACACCAAGGGGTTCTGCCGGCCCAAGATACGGTCGACCCAGGGGATCTGGGACAAAACCGGCAGGGTGATATCGCGAATCACAGGTACCTGGGGCGAGGTTCCCGCTGCACCGAAAAAGTGCCGCAGGAGAAACACGGTGAGCCCTCCGGCGAAGATGTTGATGGCGGTGCCGGTGACCACCTGGTTCGCCCGGTAGCGGATGCAGAACACAGCCAAGAGCAGCCCCACCAAAGCGCCGGCGGCCATGGCTCCCAAGGCCCCCACCCAGGGCAGGCCCGTATGGTAGGTGACGAACATGGCGGCGAACGAGCCGGTGAGCATCATGCCTTCCAGGGCAATATTCACTACCCCGCTGCGCTCGGAAAGAATGCCTCCCAAGGCCGCAAAGATCAGAGGCGTGGCCATGCGCAGAGCGGCGGCAAAAACGGTGGTGTTGAACATCATGGCAAGAATATCGCCCATTATGCTTCCTCCTTAAGGCGCAGGATGCGCCGGATTAAGAACTCAGCGGCCACAAAGAAGATGATCAGGCCCTGGATGACGGTGATCAGCTCCCGGGGCACTGCGGTCAGGCGGTCCATGGCCGCGGAGCCCGTCTGCAGCGCGCCGAACAGCACTGCAGCCAGGATCACACCCGCAGGGTGGTTCTTACCCAAGAGGGCCACGGCAATCCCCATGAATCCCAGATCCGAAGAAAAGCGCACGATAAACCGGTTGTTCAGCCCCAAGATCTGCTCCGCTCCTGCCAGACCCGCGAGGGCCCCGCTGATGGCCATGGCAATGATGGTATTGCGGGGGACATTGATTCCGCCGTATTCAGCCGCGGACGGGTTCAGGCCCACTGCCCGCAGCTCATAACCCCGCTTGGTCTTCCAGAGGATGATATAAACCACCAAGGCGGCGACCAGGGCCAGATAGACCGCGGTGGTCAGGCGCGTCGGCGGATAGATCCTGGAGAGGGCCGCCGTGGGGCTGATGCGCACCGTTTCCGGCACCCAGGAGCCGCCGTGGAACGGGCCCGTTACCAGCCAGTCTGTGAGAAAGAGGGCGATAAAGTTGAGCATGATGGTGTTGATCACCTCATGGACACCCAGCTTGGCCTTGAGGAAGCCGGCGATGGAAGCCCACAGGGCACCCCCCACCATGGAGGCAATGATGGCCAGCGGCAGGTGGATAATCCGGGGCAGGTTAAAGGAAATGCCCACCCACACCGCGGCAAAGGCGCCCAAGTACAGCTGCCCTTCGGCACCGATGTTAAACAAGCCGGCCCGGAAGGCAAAGGCCACCGCCAGCCCAGTAAACATCAGGGGCGTGGCCCGCTGCAGCGTAGTGGCAATATTCCTCACGCTGCCCAGGGACTCTCTAAACAAAATCCCGTAGGCAGTTAAAGGGTTTTCACCTACATAGAGAATCAACACGGAGCCGATCAGCAAAGCCAGTACCACCGCCGCCAAGGGCAGCAGCAGCTCCTGCCAGGGAAACGCCTTAATTCTGCTCTGCATTGCCGCTCACCTCACCCGCACCATATTCTTCTGGGTGTCCGCCGAGCATCAAAAAGCCCAGCTTGTGTTCTGTTGCTTCTTCAATGGGCATGACGCTGACGATTTCCCCGTTGTACATGACAGCAACGCGATCGCTTAGGGAGAGCACTTCATCCAGCTCCGCGGAAACCAGGAGCACCGCAGCGCCCTGATCCCGCTGGGCGATCACCTGCTGGTGGATAAACTCGATGGCCCCAACATCCACCCCGCGGGTAGGCTGTGAGCAGATGAGCAGGTCGGGATTCTGGGCAAACTCCCTGGCCACCACCACCTTCTGCTGGTTGCCCCCGGACAGGTTGCGCACGGCCTGGGCGGCCACGGGCGGGCGCACATCGTATTTCTCAATCAGTTCCTCGGCGTGCTCCATGATCTTCCCCTGGTTGCGGATGCCCGCCGTGCCCGCAAAGGGTCTGCTGCCGTGGATGCCCAGGATCAAGTTATCAGCCACTGAATAGTCCAAAATGAGGCCCCGCCTATGCCTGTCTTCCGGCACAAACCCGAAGCCCGCCTTCCTGATGCGCAGCGGCGACCAGCCGGTGATATCCTGGTCCCCAAGGTAGATGCGGCCCCCGGCCACCTTGCGCAGGCCGGCAATGGCTTCCACCAGCTCAGACTGGCCGTTGCCCTCCACTCCGGCAATGCCCAGCACTTCGCCCCTTCTCACGGAAAGGCTCACGTTGTTCACTTTCACCTGTCCAAACTGGTCCTTCACGGTGACTCCGTCCAGCCGCAGAACCTCCGGCCCTGGGTTGGCCGGCCCCTTCTCCACCCGGAGGAGCACTACCCGGCCCACCATCATCTCCGCCAGTTCCTGCTCGTTGGTGTCCTTGGTGAGTTTGGTTCCCACCTTCTTGCCCCGCCGCAGCACGCTGACCCGGTCAGAGACGGCCAAAACCTCTTTGATTTTATGGGTAATGAAGACGATGCTGGTCCCCTTGGACTTCAAAGTGCGCAGCACCTGAAACAGATCTTCCACTTCCTGCGGAGTGAGCACCGCAGTGGGTTCGTCCAGCACCAGGATCTCGGCTCCCCGGTAGAGGGCCTTGAGGATCTCCACCCTCTGCTGCAGGCCCACGGAAAGATCAGCGATCCTGGCCTCGGGATCGATCTGCAGTCCGTACTCCTGGGAGAGGCGCTCCACTTCCGCCACCATCTTCTTATGATTCAAAAAAGGGCCCTTGCGGATTTCCGAACCGAGCACGATGTTCTCGGCCACCGTCAAAGGCTCGATGAGCATAAAATGCTGGAAGACCATGCCGATTTTCAAATCGATAGCCTGGCGCGGCTCGGTGATTTCCACGGGCTGCCCCCGGACGATGATCTCACCGCCATCCTTCTGGTAAAGCCCGTAGAGGATGCTCATGAGCGTGGACTTGCCGGAACCGTTCTCACCCACTAGAGCATGGATCTCCCCTTGTTCCAGGTCAAAGTCAACTTTGTCGTTGGCCAAAACCCTGGGGAACTGCTTGGTAATGGCCCGCATTTCCAACACTTTCGCCATGGGACAACCTCCCTGAAAGAAAAGGGAGGCGCCGCCCACCCGACGGCGGCCAGCAGCCTCCCCTTGAGTTTACTGGGATTACTGGAGAGGATTAGTTACGACAATCTCTCCGGAGATGATCTTCTGCTTAGCCTCTTCCACCTTGTCAAATACTTCCTGAGGGATGATGTCCCTGGTGTACGTGAACTCGGATGTACCTACACCTCCGTCGGCAACGCCAAAGGTCCAGGTGCCGCCCTCCAGGGTGCCCTCCACAGCAGCCTTAATCACTTCGTACACGGCCATGTCAACCCGCTTAATCATCGAGGTGAGCACTTTGCCCGGTGCCATGTAGTCCTGATCCGAGTCTACACCGATGGCATAGAAGTCATGGCTGGCTGCCGCATCGATGACGCCGCTGCCGGTTCCACCAGCTGCGTGGTAGATGATGTCGGCGCCGCGCTCATACTGGCTGATGGCCAGCTCACGGCCGCGGCCGGGGTCGTCGAAAGCACCGGCGTAGTTCACCAGCACCTGAGCATCGGGGTTGGCCCATTTGACGCCTTCTTCAAAACCAACTTGGAACTTGCGGATCAGGGGAACTTCCATACCGCCCACGAAGCCCACGATGTTGGATTTGGTCATCATACCTGCCACAACGCCTACCAGGAAGGAACCTTCATGCTCTTCGAAGAGCAGGGAGGTTACGTTGGGATTGTCCACAACGTCGTCCACAATGGCGAAGTGGATGTCGGGATAATCCGCGGAGACCTCTGTTAGGGCGCTTTGATGGATGAAGCCGATCACGATGACCAGGTCCAAGCCCAGTTCAGCGTAGGACCGCTGATGTTCTTCCATCTCGGCAATGTCTGCGGGCTCAACGTAGATCACTTCCACGGGCAGCTCCTCTTTGGCCTGCATGAGACCGCGGTAAGCTGCATCGTTGAAGGACTGGTCGCCCAATCCGCCTTCAGCGAAGATCAGGCCGACCCTGGTCTTCTGGGCGTAAGCGGGAGCAGCAAGCAAACCAAGTAAGAGAACCATGACCACGACAAAACTGATTTTGTTTCGCACGGTAAAAAACCCCCCTGTGTAATTTCGAATTCAGCTATTTTCTTCTGCACGCCAAGGCTAATTCCTTCCTACGGGTAGATGGAATCATCTGCGCGCATGCGCCAGTTTATCCCTTGACCACCGCCACCGTTTTCAGCTTGAGGACGGGCCTGACCAAATCCCGCTGATCCGCCATGACATCTTCGATGTTTTTATAGGCCTTGTAGTATTCTTCAGCGGTGTCTCCCCGGCGCCTTTTACCCAGGACCATATCTTTGGCCCTGAAGTCGGCCAGCACTTCCTCCACGCTGAACTGGCGCACCGCCTCTTTGCGCCCCATCACCCGGCCCGCTCCGTGGCTGGCTGAGTGGAACGACTCCGGATTGCCCAGCCCTTCCACGATGAAGGAATAGGAACCCATGGCCCCGGGGATGATCCCCGGCTCTCCCTGCTTGGCGCTGATCGCTCCCTTGCGGTGCACCCAAACCATGCGGCCGAAGTGGGTTTCCAAAGCGGCATAGTTGTGGTGGGCGTTCACTTCCCCTGCGAACTGGATGTCCTTAACACCGGCATAGCGCCGGAAGCCCTCCACCACCAGCTCCTTGACCCGCTCCATGATGCGGTGGCGGTTCTGGCGGGCAAACTCCAGGGCAAAGGTCATCCAGCCGATGTAACCCTTCCCCTCGGGGCTGTCCACGGGCAGGTAAGCCAGATCGAAATGGCTGGGCACTTTGGAGCCCTGGCGCTTGTTCAGATCCTTGGCCACCTGGTTGAAGTAGTTGGCCACCTTGTAGCCGAAGTTGCGGGAGCCGGTGTGCACCATGAGCCCCAGGCGGCCCTCCTCGTCCTCCTGTAGCTCAATAAAGTGGTTGCCGCCCCCTAAGGTACCGAGCTGCATGTAGGCTTCTGCTTTCTTAGGCAGCTTGGCATCTCCATAGCGGTACAGCTTCTCCACGGGATACTGGTCCAGAAATTTGGACTTCTGCGGCTCTTTGTGGTGTTCAAAACCCTGGGGAACGTCACGCATGATCTGGCCCACGAGATAGTGGGCCAGCGTCCCGCCGGGAGTGGTCACCTCCCGCAGCAGTTTCGCCGGGACATTGGTGCGGGCAAAAACCATCCCGCAGCCGATATCTACACCCACGGCGTTGGGGATGATCACATCCTCCGCGGCCAAAACCCCGCCGATGGGCATCCCGTAACCGGCATGGGTATCGGGCATCAAGGCCACGTGTTTATAGGCAAAGGGCAGGTTGGCCAGGTTCAAAGCCTGCCTCAGACATTCCTCTTCCAGATGGTCTTTGCCGGGCAGCCAGACCTTAATGGGTACGCGCTGTTCCGCTTTGTTGAAGATGACAAACATTCTCAACCCCCTTCCAAATGTTCCATATTCGCCAGGGTCAACCCCAGGCTCCTTACCAGGTCGAAGCCCTCAGCCAGACCTTCGTCCACTAAAGCCGGCTTGTGGGCGTCGGAGTTCACCACCACCTGGATCCCGTAGTCCCGGGCCAGTTCCCAAAAGGGCAGCCAGGGATAGGCGGGCCTGGGTCCCTGGTCGCTTTCCACCCAGCGGCTCACCAGTCCGTGGCCGTTGATCTCCAGGGGAAGGTCCAGTTCCTTCGCTGCCCCGAGGATATCTTTGGCCGCGGCTTCGGTGTTTTTGTCCCAGTTGAGATAGCTCAGCCCGAAGACATCGGGATGGGCCACGAAAGCAAAAAGGCCGCTTCGCATAGACTCAATTAGATGCCGAGTGTAGGAAACAAGATGCTCGGCGCTGTGTACTTCATAGTGGCTGCTCAGCCAATCCCCGTTGTGGGGAAAGAAATGGCAGCCCAGGATCAGATAGTCCAGGCCGTACTGCCCCAAAAGAACATCTTCAAAGAAAGAATGATATTCAGAAGCCCACTCGCATTCCATGCCCTTGAGGATGGTCAGCCCGGGCCAGGTGCCCTGGGCCTGCTCGATGGCCCTGACGTAACCGGGAAGCTCCGCCCGACCCATGCGCATGTACAGCCAGCGGTTATCTGGGAGGGCCGTGTGGTCGGCAAAACCAAGCACGGTAAACCCCTTGGCCGCTGCTGCCTGTACGTAGTCGTCCACCTCACCTACGGCGTGCTTGCAGCGAAATGTATGTGTATGGTAGTTCTTCAAAGCAAATTTACCTCCATGCTTTCACCCTAGACGGAAGAGGCGGGCCGAGGCCGCACCCTTCAGTTCCTACTTTACTATTATGGAAGACAGTTCGCAACCGTTAAGGCTTGTACGCCCCTTGGGCTTGATGTAGAATTGGTTGCAGATTGACTCTCGACACGGGAGGAGCAGACATGGCTCACGCTGAATTTGCCCTGAGAGTTCTAGCATTTATCCTGATCACAGTGCTCATTGCCCGCGCCTACTGGCGTTTAGCGGTGCGCATCTTGCGCTGGTGCAGAGTGAGGATCCCCAAATCGGTGCTGGCTGTAATATCTGGGCTGCTGGGCATCATCACTTTGTTCGTCCTGCTCTGGGTCTACGTCTACCACGGTTTTGGCTATCAGCCGGATATCTACCGCGTAGGCAACCGCAGCTCCAACAAGGTGGCCATCACCTTCGATGATGGCCCCAGCCGGGAGTTCACACCGGCCATCCTGGATATTCTGAAGGAGTATGAAGTGCCCGCCACCTTTTTCATGGTGGGCAGCCATGTGGAGAAATACCCTGAGATCGCCCGCCGGGTGGTGGAAGAGGGTCATGCCGTGGGCAGCCACACCCAGAACCACAGAAACCTGCCTACCCTTTCCACCATTGAGCTGCAGAAAGAGCTGATGGAAGCAACCGCCGTAATTACGGAAGTGACCGGCGTCTATCCCAGCTTTGTGCGGCCGCCCCGGGGCATGTACGATGACCGCTTCCGGCGCATGGCCAACCTTTTGGGCCAAGAGATCGTGCTCTGGTCTATTTCCACACGGGACTGGCGCTATGGCGTAACCGCTTCCTATATAGAACGCCTGGTGGAAAGCAGGGTGCGGGGCGGGGATATCATCCTCTTCCACGACAGCGGCGCCCTGCTGAGAAACGAGGGGGGAGACCGCAGGGCCACAGTTATGGCCCTGCCCCGGGTGATTGAGATCATCCGGGCTAAGGGGCTGGAAATCGTGCCCCTGGCGGAACTGCTCCACGATGCCCCAGGGGAAGCCTTCCCCCAGATCGACCGGCCAGAGTAAGGAGGGAAACCATGCGTTTGGTTCCGGCCGCGGCAGAGCACAGCCGATCCATTGCGGAAATCTATCGGCAGGCCTTTCCCGAGAGCATTGCCCTCTTTTTCCCCCGCAAAGGCCGGGAAAGACTGCTCCGCCTTTTGGAGCTCGCCTTTGCCCTGCTCTTCAGCGTGGGTGCCCAAGGCGTACTGGTCCAGACAGAAGATGGCGAGGATGCAGGCTACCTGCTCTACACAACTTCCCAGCCGGGGAGGGCCCGCCGCCGCCTTTTCCAGGCCGCGGGTCTGCTGGGGCGGATGGCGTTTCGCCTGAGCCCGCTGGAAATAGGCAGACTCTTGGTGAACCAGCTCTTAATGATCCTCACAGTGCACAGAAGCAAAAAAGTACCCAGACCCCAGGCCACCATACTCTCCGTGGCTGTGCTCCCTGCTTACCAGGGGCAGGGTCTGGGTACTCTGCTTTTAGACCACGCCCTGGACCAGCTGCGGGGCCAGTCCGTGGGCCTTAATGTGCGGGCGAACAATCCCGCGGGGCGGCGCCTTTACGCGGCAGCGGGCTTTGAAGAATGGGGTAGCCGCAGGGATCTGGGGGGCCGCTGGCTGATGCTCTACCGCAGGCCGTAAAGCCCCATCCGCTTTACTTCTCCGCCACCACCAGCATCTCAAAATCTTCCGCAGTGAGCTGGTCCTGCCGGGAAAAGGCCCCCAACTTGGCCCCGAAAAACTCGATCTTGGTAAAACCCAAAGACTTCAGGAGCCAGGTGATCTCGCTGGGCAGGTAGTACCTTTCACTGGCCTCCACCTGCTGTACTTGGCCATCATCATCGGTAAAGGTCAGTAGATCCCGGCTGCGCATGGTGAGCATGTCGAAGCTCTCACCCTCGGAGGCGGGGTGGAACAGGCGGTAAAGCCCATTGAGGGTGGTAAAGATGAACTTGCCGGGGCTTTTGAGAGCCCTTGCCGCGCCGCCCAGGATGGCGAAGTTCATCTCGTCGGTTTCCATGAGGGGAAAGGCCCCCTCGCACAGCATGATGGCGGCATCGAACTCCTGCACAAAGGGCAGATCTCGGGCATCGCATCTCAAGAACTCGACCTGGAGCCCCTCTGCTGCCGCCTTTTCCCTGGCTCTGCGGAGCTGAGCTTCAGATAGGTCGATCCCGGTGACCGCATAGCCCCGCTTGGTCAGCTCGATGGCGTGCCTGCCGGTTCCGCAGCCGATGTCCAAAATCCGGAGGGAGCGGTCGAAGTTGAGCTCCGCCTCGATAAAGTCGCACTCTCCCACCGTTCCCTGGGTGAAGGGTTCCTGGTCGTAGTTCTCGGCGTAGTTGGCAAATAGCTTCTCATACCACTTCATCTGCGTTCTCCCTTCGTTACAGATCGCGCCGGCGCATGCGCTGAAGCAGCCTGGCGCGCTTTTGCTTGATCCTCTCTTTGACTTCCTCTGTCTTCGCCAGATCCAGCTCCGCGGCCACCAGTTCCCCCGCTTCCAGATGCACCAGGAGCCAAACTCCCTCTCTGCTCCCGGGGGGAAGCTTGACCGCGGGGACCGTGAGCTGTCCCCCATCCTCTTCGAACAGCAGGACCGCGAACTCTCCATCAACGATGCGGTCGATGACCGCCGACTTCGTGCACTTAATCCTCTGTCACCCCTTTGACGCAGGCCAACCCCTGGGCTTTGATGTCCGCCAGTCTTTTGTCTCCAATACCGTCAATGCGCCAGCGCAGCTCATCTACGCTCCTAAACGGCCTTCTCGCCCGCTCCTCAATAATCTGTCGAGCCCGCCCTTCGCCGATGTGGATAATCCGCTGCAGTTCCTGGAAGGACGCCGTGTTTAGATCCACGCAGTCCTTAACGGCCCTCTCCCCGCCAACGGGCGGCTCCCTGCCGGCCGCCAGCTCGTAGGTGAACCCGTCCGTGCACACCACGATGGTTCCCAGTTCATCCGTGCCGTAGACGGGAATCTCCAGGATTTTCAAGCGGTTCAGCACCTCCCCGTGGGGATGGCCGTACTCGTTATCCCGACCGGCCGCATAGATGGCCGCTTCGGGATCGACAGCCAGGAGGAAATCCAGGGAGGAAGAGGTCCGGGAGCCATGGTGGCCCAGCTGTAGAATCTGCGCCTGAAGGGGCAGGCCCCGGCGCACCAGATCCTCCTCGATGCGGCGCTCCGCATCTCCGGTAAAAAGGAACGCCACCTGCCCGTAGACGGCCCGGAGCACAAGGCACGATTCGTGGATGCTGCCCGTAGGCTCCATGGGGTTGAGCACCTGCAGGGTTAGACCTCCCAGCTGGCGCTGATCACCCCTTCGGGGTTCGAAGTAATCTGCGTCCGATTCCAGCACCGCATCCAGCAGCTCCTCGAAGATGCGGGTGTAGTGTTCATACCCGGACATCCACACCTCCCGCACCGTGAAGCTGCGCATCACCTGGGCGGCCTGGCCGATGTGATCGGCATGGGGGTGGGTAACCACAAAAAGGTCGATGGTTTCCACACCCAGCGCCTTGAGGTAATCCAGCACCTCTGTTCCATCCAGATCCCCGGCATCGATCAAGACGGCAAAGTCCGGCCCTGCCAGAAAGGCCGCTTCCCCCTGGCCCACATCGATGTAGTGGACGCAGAGCCGCTCCAAGGCCAGGACGCTCCCTGCCGCACCCAGCAGGAGGAGCAGAGCTAAAGCCGCCCCTATCCATCTTCTGTACATGGTCAACCCTCCGCGTTCGCCTGGTATTTCCTATTCTTCCGAACCCTACCCTTTCCCTCCAGAAGTGGGCAACCAGAAAAGGTAACTCAGGAGGTAACTCCGGGGGGCAGGTACGCGGTGCAGCTTCCCATAATTGAGGAGTTGATGAAGGGACTTGAGGGCGGGATGCCCTCCAGAACCGAACAGAAAAGCTGAGCGGGAAAGGGGGAGTGCAGTGCGAGCGCGGCGTTTGGCCTTTTTGGTGGTGCTGTTCGCGGCAGCGGCGGCCCTCAGCGGATGCCTGCCGAAGGACACGATCAAGATCGAGAACGAATTGAGCAAACTCACAGACCGCTTCATCGAGCAGCTGGAAGCGGAAGAGCTGCCTGAATTGGAAGCCTTTTTCGCAGATCTCCTCCTGCTCCACCCGAGCAGGCACATCCTCCAAGACCTTGCACTGAACATGGGGTTGACCAAGGAGTACTTCTTGACATACTGGCTGCCTGATCCCCCCGCACCGAACCCCGACGATCCTGGAGATTTGTGGACCGCGGACCTGCTCCAGGAGATGCTGACCAGGTACAAAGAGAATCCAACCGATCCTACCATCGGGGAGCTGGCAGGTGCTGCGTCCGCAAGATTGGTTCTCGGCCATTACTTCAGCGAGCTAACGGAGGCCGCTCCCCAGGTAGTGGCTGGTTGGCTGGATGCGGCAAGTTTCTCTGAGGACGGCCTTACAGTGCCCTCGGCAGTGGTGGCACAGTGGTTGACCACCGACTTGGTTGACCGGGGGATTCCCTATGATGTGGCAGGCAGAAGCAGCCCCTTCGAGGTTGATGGCAAGTGGTTTGTTCTCCTGGACATGGTTGGAGCCCAGCCGTGGTACACTGCCGATTACGAGCTGATTCTGGGTTTCAGCAAGATGGGAGAAAAGTGGCTGATCGATTACTTCCGGGTAGTGTACAACTGAAGTGCCGAGCAGGCGAGCTGAGAAAGGGGGGATTAAGTGCGTGCGCGATGTTTGATCCTCGCTATGGTGCTGATGGTGGCAGCGGCAGTCCTCAGCGGATGTCTATCGGAGCAGAAAATCAAGATCCAAAACGAGTTGAGCAAGCTTACAGACCGCTTCATCGAACATCTGGAAGCGGCAGAAGTGGCTGAGCTGGAGGCTATGTTCGCAGACCGCCTCCTGCTGCATACGGGGGTGGGTATGCTTGATCTCCTTGGGGAGTTCATGGAGGAACTGAAGATATTCTGGTTGGAGGAGTGGCTGCCCAACCCCAGTGAACAGGACCCGGAAAGGGAACTGTGGGCCGGACACCTCCTCCAGGAGATGCTGGCAAGATACGGGGAGGACCCCACCGATCCAGCCATCGAAGAACTGGCAGCGGCGGCGGCGGAAAGGGTGACTTTGGGCTACTATTTCAGCGACCTAACTGAAGCCGAACCGGAAGTTGTGGACGAATGGCTGGATCAGTGCAGCTTCTCCAAAGCGGGTATTACCATACCCCAAGGGGTGTTGGTGGAGTGGTTCAGCGTCTTTCTCCAGTACGGGATCACCTATGAGATCACTGGCAGAAGTGCCCCTTTCGAAGATGATGGCAAGTGGTATGTTTGGCTCGACGCAGTTCAGACAAACCCGTGGGGAACTGGCGGCCGTGAGTTTATCCTGGGTTTCAGCAGGACGGGAGATCAGTGGCTGATCGATTTCTTCCGGATAGTATACGATTGATGCGTGTGCGCCAAAAGAGTGAGCCGGGTAGGTAAGCCAAGAAAGGAGAGAGTCAAGTGCGAGCACGGTGGTTGATCGTCGTTGTGGTGCTCCTCACGGCAGCAGCCCTCAGCGGATGCCTGCCGAAGGACACGATCAAGATCGAGAACGAATTGAGCAAACTCACAGACCGCTTCATCGAACACCTTGAAGCGGAAGAACTGCCTGAACTGGAGGTTTTGTTTGCAGACCACATCCTGCTCTATCCAGGGAGGTACAGACTTGAGAACCTCGTATGGAATATGGAGTATTTGGCGGAGTTCTTGATCGAAGACTGGCTGCCGGGTCTTGATGAACTCGATCCTGCAGAGGAGCTCTGGGGCGGAGAGCTGCTCGAGGAGATGCTGGTAAAATACGAGCAGGACCCCAACGATCCGGCGCTAGAGGATCTGGCAGCGGCTGCGGCGGAAAGGATAGCTCTGGGCCACTTCTTCCACGGACTTACTCGCGCCGATGACCAAGTGGTGGCCACCTGGCTGGATGAGTCCAGCTTCTCACTGGACGGCATCACAGCACCCAAAGTTGTACTAGCAGGGTGGTTTGTCTTTGTCTACGACTTAGGGATAACCTATGAAATCATGGGCAGAACTGGCCCCTTTGAGACAGGGGGCAGATGGTATGTTGTCCTCGACGTGGTTGAGCATCAGCCGTGGGACGACTGGACATACGAGTTTGTCCTGGGCTTCAGCAAGGCCGGGAACATGTGGCTGATCGATTTCTTCCGGGTGATCTACGACTGAGGCGGCGCCTTGTGGGCATGGCTAAGGCAGGTTCCAGAGACGCTTCTGGCAACCTGCCCTTGTGTTTTCCTAATAGGTAAGGATGACCGCCAGCAGCTCCAGGGTCTCCTCACCTATGTTGGCAATAGAGTGGCTGGCACCGCCCCCGGTCAGCACCGCATCTCCGGGCTGCAGTTCCCGCTCTTCCCCATCATCCACCACTTTAGCCCTTCCCTTGAGGATGTAGTACACCTCTTCTTCGCTATCGTGGGGGTGCGGCCCGATGGAACAGCCCGGTTCCAGGGTGATGGTGGCAAAAAGCCGGCATTTACCCTTCAGTTCCTGCTGTTCGAAGATGTGCTTAATCTGGGCTGCGCCTGTGCCTCCCCGCATCTTTTCGCGCAGCTCCACCCGCATGTCTTGAGCGTTCTTAATCACGGCAGTTAACCTCCTCTATCAGCGCCTGCAGTTTTGCATCCCTGACATCAATTCTGCAGGAAGCTAAGGTTTCCTTTTGCCCAAGCAGCCGATCTTACGGCCTGCTTCCCCAGGGGATGGGCTCAAGCGCCTCCCTACTTAGTGAACTAGCTTGTACCGAAGGCATCTAAAGAGCAGAGGGCAGGACTACATTAAGAAAAGGAGAGAAAAATGAAAGCGCGTTTTGCTGTCTTGGTTGTGCTGCTCGTTCTGCTGACAGCTCTGAGCAGCAGTGCCAAGACCACAAGCGAATTGACGGAAATCGCACAGAAGTTCGCCGGGGCGCTGGAGGCCCGGCAGCTACCCGAGCTGGAGGTGCTGTTCGCGGATAGCATCGTCTTCGATCCAGGAAAGGCAGAGTATCTGGCGGAAAACACGCAGGAGGTCACAGTCTTCATCATTCAGTGGCTGGATGACCCGGATCCTGCGAAACTGAATGCTGAGTTCTACGACCGGTTCCAAGCTGAGCTGCAGGAAATGGCCGGCAGGTACCAGCAGGACCCAGCTGATCCGGCAATCGAGCAGTTGGCCTCGCTGGTGGCCGAAAAATGGGTGATCGCCTATTACTTCCACTGCATCACCGGGCAAGATCTGGCGTTAACTCTGCAGTTAGCCCAAGGACTCCCTTACTCCGACAGGGGAATCGAGATCCCCAAAGAGCTCCTGGCCGCCTACTACGCCCATGGCACCACCCTCGGGTACACCTACGAACTGACAGGTGCAGACGAGCCCTTCGAAGAAAACGAGAAGTGGTATGTTCAGCTCCACGTGCAGGAGTACCTGGAGGGAGAACCCACCGAGCCTTGGGACTTCGTTCTCGGCTTCACCGCAACCGAAGGGGGATGGCTGATCGACCTGTTCCGCATCGTTCCAGAGTAACAAGGGCTCGCGCTGAGCCTTTAGGTTCGCCTTACCTGCCCCGCTCTTACTGGGCCAGTCTGCTGAGGAACTCCCGCACCAGGGGTGCCGCAGCCTGGCCCCCAACTCCTCCTTCTTCCACTAGAAGCGCGAAGGCGATCTTCTCACCGGAAGGCAGCTCCGTATGACCGGCAAACCAGGCGTGGGAATCGCTCCCCACCACCTCCGCGGTGCCCGTCTTGCCGTAGACAGTGAGCCCCGCCACCTGGGCCTGCGTCCCCGTGCCCTCCAGAACCACATCCCGCAGCATGGCATTGACCATTTCCACGGTCTCGGGCTCTAACACCGGCTCTTCGTCCACCGGTTCTCCTTCACCCACAACCAGATGGATGGGGGGTACGCGGCCGCCGTTGGCAAAGACGGCAAAAAGCTGGGCCATGTGCAGGGGAGTGAGCAGCACCTGATCCTGGCCAATGGCCGACCAGGCCAGCGCCACCCGGCTGCGACCGGGCGTTCCCACCTGGCCGCTGGACATGGGCAGCCCCAGACGGTAGGTTTCGTTCAGTTTGAGCCTGTGGAAATACTCCTCGAGCTTGGGTGCGCCCAGATCCAAACCCACCCGGGCCACGGTGGTGTTGATGGATTCCACCAGAGCGTCGTGGAGGGTATGCTCCCCGAAAACCTGCCCCTGGAAGTTGCGGACGATGTTGCCCTGGACCACAAGCTCCCCCGAATCCGTGAAGGTGCTGGACGGTTCCAGCAGACCCTCGTTGAGGGCAGCGGCCACGGTGAGCACTTTAAACGTGGATCCGGGAGGATACAGCCCCTGGAGGGCCCGGTTGAACATGGGACGCTTCGGATCGGAGCTCAGCTCCTGCCACCGGCGGGCGCTGATGCCCCCGATGAACTCGTTAGGATCATAGCTGGGTGTGGAAGCCAGGGCCAAAACTGCACCGGTCTCTGCGTTGAGCACCACCAAGGCGCCTGTGCGTTCACCAAGAACGGAATAGGCCAGCTCCTGCAGGGAGCGGTCTAGTGTGAGCTGCAGGTCAGCCCCCTGCTGCACCTTCTTTTCCCGCAGCAGCACAGGTGTGCCGTCCTCCAGCTCCACATAGAAGCGGTGGCCCGGGCGCCCCCGCAGGGAATCATCCCTGCTGCTTTCCAAGCCGGCTCTGCCGGTGATTTCCCCGCTCACATATTCCCTCTCCGGATAAGCCTCCAGCATCTCTGGGGTCACTTCGCCCAGGTAACCTGTTACGTGCCCGGTCGTGGCTCCTTCGGGATAGGCCCTGGCCTCGATGCGGCGGAAGAACACGCCGGGGATGGGCCGCAGCACGGGGTCAACCCTGCGGTACTCCTCCTCGGAAACGGTGATCAAGGGGACAAACCAGTGGCCCTGCACACCTGGGGCCTCGTACTGCCTGCGCACATACTCGGGATTCAGCCCCAGTTCCGCCTGGAGCGTGCCAAAGAGCCATTCCGGAGCGGTAATGCGATCGGGCTGCACCCCGATGGTGACCATGCTGCCTTCTCCAGCCAGAATCTGGCCTGTGCTGTCCAGGATCCTGCCCCTGCTCGGTTCCACCCTGGCCCTGAAGTAGCCCACCCCGAGGCCGTAATCGGGCAGGGGCAGGTTGTCCTGCCACTTAACCTGCCAAGGGGCGAAGATATGCTCCCGCTGGAGAATGAGGCTGCCCTGAACCTCCAGGGGTTCGAAGAGCCGGCTGGCATAGCGCAGGTCGAAGCTGAACAGCGCTTCCCTGCTGTTCTTGGAAAGCAGCTCCAGCTCCACCAGCTCCACTTCACTCAAGGCAAAGGCTTCCCCGAACTCACCGAAGGCCCGGTTCAGCTCCTCCTCCGTGGGATGTGCATCGCCTGTGAAGTAACCCTCCAGGCCAGATAGGTCCTGGGCTGTCACCTGCTCCAGAAAGGCCTTGGCCGTCTGGGCGGGATCCCGCTGCAGGTAGTACCAGAAAACCAAGCCCACCGCGGCGAGGGCCACCACCACAACCACCACAAGCGTCTTTTTCATAGCGTTCCCCTCCATAGTGTTGGCTGAAAGTCGGGTCCCCTAGACTTTTCGCAAAACGCCCCCCGTTCCTGGCCTAGGCTTGTCTACTCCCTCCAGAACCTGGGACTCAAGGCCGCGAGCATGGTGAAGAGCTCCAAGCGCCCTAGAAGCATGAGGAAGGAAAGAAAAAGTTTGCCCGGGGAGCTGAAGCTGGCAAAACTGCCCCGGGGGCCCACTGCACCCAAGCCCACACCGACATTGCCCAAAGTGGCGGCAACCGCGCCCATGGAACTGAGCAGATCCAGTCCCTCCAGGCTGATCACCAGGAAACCCAAGGCAAAGACTGCGGCGTACAGCAGCAGAAAACCCACCACCCCCTGCACCACCTCCGGGGGCATCACCCGTCCGCCGATCACCACAGGCTTGGCCGCCCGGGGATGGAGCACCCGGGAGAGCTCCCGCTTCACCACCTTGGCCGCCACCAGCAGGCGCACCACCTTCACCGAACCAGAGGTAGAACCGGCGCTGGCGCCCACAAACATGAGTGTAAAGAGAATTCCTTTGCTGAAAGAGGGCCACAGGTCAAAATCCACCGTGGAGTAGCCTGTAGTGGTCATCACCGAGCCCACCTGGAACCAGGCCTGCTTCAGCGCTTCGCCGATACTGCCGTAGACCGGCCCGTAGAGGTTGAGGGCCACGGTCAGTACGCTCAGGGCCATGATCGCGACGTACCAGCGCAGTTCCGCATTGCCCAAGGCCTGCCTCCAGCGGCCCTTGGCCAGATCGTAGTACAAAGAGAAGTTCACCCCTGCCAAAAACATGGCGGCCGCCAGGAGCACAATCAGCGGGCTGTTGGCGCTCCAGCGGGCCAGGCTGTCGCTGTACAGACCGAAACCACCGGTACTCACGGTGCCAAAGGCCAGGACAAAGCTTTCAAACCAAGGAACGCCGGCAGCCCGTACCCCCAGAAGGATCGCGGCCGTCAGCACTCCGTAGATGGTGTAGAGGATTTTGCTGGTGGCTGCGATTCGGGGCGTGAATTTGTCGGGGGAAGGGCCCGGGCTTTCCGCCTTGAATACCTGAAAGCCTACTACCCCTAGGATGGGCAAAATTGCCAGAGTTAATACAAGAATGCCCATACCCCCCAACCAGTGGAGCAGAGAACGCCAGAACAAAACCCCTTTAGGCAGCCCCTCAACGTCCCGAAGCACGGAGGCGCCTGTTGTGGTAAGGCCTGAGACCGCCTCAAAAAAGGCGTCAACCAGGAAAGCGGATCCAGACAGCACGAAAGGCAGGGCCGCGAAAAAGGAGACCACAACCCAGCCTATGGTCACGATGAGGATGGCTTCCCTGGCCTTCAGCCGCGGCGATGAAGAAGGAATATTGGAGAGGAAGAGCCCCGTCAAACCCAGGATACCCATGGAAAGCAAAAAGCCAATCACGGCACTCCGTTCCTGGTAGTACAGGGAGATGCCCAGGGGAAAAACCATTGCTGCCCCCTCAATCAGCAGAAGGTTTCCCAGCACCCTTGCGACCAGTCCAAAGTTCATGGCCCAGCCCCTTTCGTTTCGGATAGAAGAGCTTGTTCAGGGCAGGGAGCTCCCTGTGCAAGCAGAAGGCAATCACCCGGTCCTGCCCTTGGAGGACAGAATCACCTTTGGGGATGAACACCTGCCCCCGCCGGACAACAGCACCCAAGATCACGCCCTGGGGAATGCGGGCTTCCGACAGCTTCCTGCCGATGATGGGCGCCCCCGGAGGCACCACCATTTCCAAAACCTCCGCCTGCCCCCCAAACATGAGGGACAGGGAAGCGATCTGCCCCCCCTGGATAAAGCGCACCAGTTCGCCCGCGGAAATGAGCACAGGGTTCACCGCCCGGTCGATACCCAGCTGCTCAATGATGGGGACGAAATTGGAGCGGCTCACCTTAGCCACCACTTTCGGCACTCCCTGCTGTTTCCCCAGGAGGGCCAGCATGAGGTTTTCTTCATCGTGGCCGGTGAAGGAAACCAAAGCGTCCATCTCCGCCAGGTTTTCATCCTGGAGCAGATCCAGATCGGTCCCATCGCCGCAGATCACCAAGGCACCCGGGAGCTGGGCCGCCAGGTAGTTGCAGCGCTCCTCATCCTGCTCAATGATCTTCACGCTGAGGCCGCTGGCCAAAAGCCGGCCGGCCAGATAGAAGGCGGCCTTGCCTCCCCCCAGGATCATTACCTTTTTGGCCACATGCCGCTGCCCCAAGGCCCCGTGGCCCCGGATCAGCGCGGTCACCGCCTCCCGGCGGCCGATGAGCTGAAGCAGGTCATCGCTTTCTACCCGGGTAGCCCCGGAAGGGATGAGCACCTCACCATCGCGGTAGATGGCCACAACCAGCATGTCCCGGAACACATCGGCTTCCGCCAGGGTTTTCCCCACCACTTCCGGCAGGCCCTGGGCGGGCACTTCGAACAGTCCCACCCGGCCTCCGGCGAAGGATTCCAGGTGGGAAGTGTAGCCCCGCAGCAGATAGCGGGCCACTTCATTGGCGGTATCCAGTTCCGGATTGGTGATAAAGTCAATGGCCAGCTGCTCCTTGAAAAAGTCGATCTGCCCCGCGTACTCGGGATGGCGCACCCTAGCCGCGACCCGGGGACAGCCCAGCTTTTTCGCGGTAAGGCAGATGAGCACATTGATCTCGTCGCTGCTGGTCACCGCGACCACCAGATCCTTTTTCCCGGCCCCCACCTCCTGCAGGAGCTGCAGTTGGGCGCCGTTGCCGGTGACGGCCAGCACATCCAGGCGGTTCACCGCCCTTTGGAGGGCCTGTTCCTCCACATCCACCACGGTGATGTTGTGCTCCCCGCTGGATAGGGTTTCAGCTAATTTGTAGCCCAGTTTGCCCATGCCCACGATTAAGATATCCACACTCTCGCCTCCCCAGCTTTTAACCCGCGCTTAACCCCGGTTTAAAGCATCAACCTTGACATATTCCTAAGTATTGTGCTATATTATAAATGCGCCGTTTTGTAACTACAATTACATACGGAACGCTGATATCTCCGAATATCATTTTTCAATGACAGCGGGGGACCCAATTTCTGGGGTGAATCCTGGTTCTTAGGAAGGGCAACTTGGGTGCCCTAACCCGTCAGCTAACCTCGTAGGAGTACTCCAAGCGTGTGACGACCAGCGGTCGTTCATGCGCTTTTTTTGACCGCTTGCTGCTGTGATGCTTGTCACTTAGCACCGGGCGGAAAACTTCCTGGAAGGGGTTGAGAACATGGGTGTGCAAAAGCCTACCACCATCGAAGAGATCCGCAGTTACCTGGAGTCAAATCTGGGTAAGAAGATCTTCATCCGGGCCAACCAGGGACGCCGCCGCTACTTAGAGTCTGAGGGAGTCTTGGCAGAAACCTATCCCAAACTGTTTGTAGTTCATCTCGACCAATCCAATGCAGTCCGCCGCCGTTCTTATACCTATGCCGACGTCCTTACTGATACAGTGCAAATCACCATCGATCCTCAGAGCGCCAATTCCCGCTAACTTGCGGCAACGACGCTATATCCTCCCTCTCAAAGGGCCAAGGATTTCAATCCTTGGCCTTTTTGTGTTCCAAAATCAGCTCTCCTCTGCCTTCCCGCCGGAAGCGCTCCACAAATTGGCGCACAAACCGATCCTTTTCATCGAAAAACTCCACTGATTGCGGGAAGTTCAAAAGGGCGCGTACCTTGGTTATCTGCTCACCGTACTTCTCGGCGTAAAACTCCCAGGAGCGCTCCATACCCCAGCCGGAAAGCGCACAGTACTGGAAGTTCAGCCAGATCTCCAGGCTGCCGTAGTGATCCAGAATATCGGCATCCTGCACCAGCTGCACATAGTGGGGGTAGTCCCGCTGCTTGCGGAGGGTGTGGCCCTGTACGATTTCCACAATCTGCTCCAGCTCCCGGGGGGAGCAGTGCTCCTTCAGCATCTCCCGGGCAATGAGCGCGCCGTACTCCCAATGGGGCTCCAGGCCTTTGCCCACATCGTGGAACCAGCCCCCCACCAAGATCACCTGATCATAGCTCTCATCTCCTGGGCAGATGAGCTCCCTGAGCTGCAGGGCAATGGCAGCCACCCGCTGGCCGTGGTAGTAGATAAAGCCCTTCTCCCGCTGGGGATGGGTAATCCGCTCGCCCATGCTCTGCCAGGCAAGTTCTTTGATTGCTGCTAGATCCATGAACCTCTGCTCCTTACCGGTCATTATGCCCTATCAATTCTCGTTTCCAAGTCAAATCCCTGTTTCCCCTTGGCTTGGCGCTGGCACCAAAGCACCGCCGGTTCATACTCTAGTAGAGTGAATCGTGGAGGGGAAGTGGTGCCGTGACTTTAGCCGATCTAGCCCCCGGCCGTTGGGGAACTGTGCACAGCCTCCGGGCCCAGGGAATCCTCAGGCAGAGGCTGCTGGATTTGGGTCTGGTACCGGGCACCCCGGTCCAACTGCAGTTTGTGGATCGCGGCGGCACCCTGGCCGCCTACTATGTACGGGGAGCCGTTCTTGCCCTGCGCCGGAGCACTGCGGAGCAGGTGCTGGTCAGCCCGCAGGGGGAGTTGCTATGAACTTCGACTGCCTCATTGCCCTGGCCGGCAATCCCAATACGGGTAAAAGCACCATCTTCAACGCCCTGACCGGCCTCAAGCAGCACACGGGCAACTGGCCCGGTAAGACCGTGCTCTTGAAAGAAGGAAGCTTTCGCCATCAGGGCTGCACCTGCCGGGTGCTGGACCTGCCCGGTACTTATTCCCTCACCGCTTCCTCCCCAGAAGAGGAAGTGGCCAGGGATTTCATCCTTTCGGGCCAACCCGATGCGGTCGTGGTGGTGGCCGATGCCACCTGCTTGGAACGGAATCTCCACCTGGTACTGCAGGTTGTGCAGCTCACAGCGCGGGTGGTGCTCTGTGTGAACCTCATGGATGAAGCCAGAAGGCGCAGGCTGCAGCTGGATCTGCCTAAGCTCGAAGAGGAGCTGGGGATTCCCGTGATCCCCACCACCGCCACCACCGGTGAAGGCCTGGAAGCCTTGAAAGATGCGGCTATCCGGGTGGCCCTGGGACAGCTGCGGCCCCGGCCGACCCCGGTGCCCCAGACTGCCGGGGAGCCCGCGACCCTGCTCTACCGCCGGGCGGAGGAAATCGCCTCCCTGGTGGTGCGGGGGCAAACCCGGCCTGGAGCTGATCTCACCGCCCGTTTGGACCGCCTGATCATCTCGCCCACTTGGGGGCTCTTCCTCATGCTGGCCCTGTTGGCCGGGGTGTTTTGGCTCACCATCGTGGGTGCCGGCTATCCTTCGCAGCTCCTGGCGGGGATCCTGTTTCAGGGAGAGAGTGCCCTGGGCCGGCTGCTGCAGACCCTGGGCGTGCCGGCTTGGCTGCACGATCCCCTGGTGTTGGGCATGTACCGGGGCCTGGCCTGGGTCATCTCCGTGATGCTGCCGCCCATGGCCATCTTTTTTCCCCTGTTCACGCTCCTGGAGGATTTCGGCCTTTTGCCCCGCATCGCCTTCAACCTGGACCGCTTCTTTCAAAGATCCGGTGCCCACGGCAAGCAGGCCCTGACCATGGCCATGGGCTTTGGCTGCAACGCGGCTGGCATTGTTGCCGCCCGCATCATCGATTCACCTCGCGAGCGTCTGGTGGCCATTTTGACCAACAACTTCGTGCCGTGCAACGGGCGCCTCCCCATGCTGATCCTCATGGGCACCATAACCGCCTCCGCCGTGCTGCCCGGGCCGGCGGGGGGTCTAGGGGCAGCCGCGATTGTGCTCGCCGCCATGGCGCTGGGTGTCCTGGCCACCTTCGCGGCCTCCAAGCTTCTCACCGCCACCGTGCTCCGGGGGGAGCCCTCCTTTTTCATCTTGGAGCTGCCCCCCTACCGCCGTCCCCGGGTAGGTACGGTCCTGGTCCGATCCTTTCTCGATCGCACCTTAGCTGTGCTCTGGCGGGCTGTGGTGGTGGCAGCCCCCTGCGGCCTGCTCACCTGGGTTCTGGCCAATGTGAGCGCGGGCGGGAGCACGCTCCTGGCCAGGCTGGCCGGCTGGCTGAACCCTCTGGGCCGGGCCATGGGTCTGGACGGCATGATCCTCCTGGGCTTTATTCTTGGCCTGCCGGCCAATGAGATAGTTGTCCCCATCATCTTCATGGGTTACCTCTCCGCGCAGGCCCTTTTAGAGGTGCAGGATCTCGGGGCCATCCAGAGCATTTTGACCGCCAACGGCTGGACATGGCTCACCGCCCTGAATTTCCTGCTCTTTGCCATCTTCCACTGGCCCTGCGCCACCACCCTGCTCACCATCAAAAAGGAAGTGGGGAGCCTGCGCTGGACCCTCCTTTCCGCCCTGCTCCCCACCGTATTCGGCCTGGCTCTCTGCACCCTCCTTACGACAATCGTAAAGTTGTGGGCAATGTGACTGAATTCAGACGCAGGCTTTCCCCCTGCCTGATTTGACTGCTCCTTACATTAAGTATATAATTTGTGAAGGAATCCCAGGACCAATGGAGAACTGAATGGGAGGAAAAACGCCTGACCTTGTGACCGCCATCACATGACCTTTCCACGCCCCACGGTGGCCAAGGGTGAGCACTTGGTGCCGCAGGCTTTATTATCATATTTATGAGGGGGAATTATAAGCTTATGCGCAAGATGACCGTCAATGGGAACTTCGCAGCTGCCCACGTGGCCTACGCCTTCAGTGACGTAGCCGCGATTTATCCCATTACTCCATCATCGGACATGGGCGAATTCTGTGACGAATGGGCCGCCCATGGCAAAAAGAACATCTTCGGACAGCCTGTACGTGTCGTGGAGATGCAGTCTGAAGCAGGAGCAGCGGGAGCTGTCCACGGTTCACTGGTGGGAGGAGCACTGACCTCCACCTTCACCGCTTCCCAAGGGCTTCTGCTCATGATCCCCAACATGTACAAGATCGCTGGGGAACTTCTGCCCGGAGTATTCCACGTTTCCGCCCGTACGGTGGCTACCCATGCCCTGTCCATCTTTGGCGACCATTCTGACGTGATGGCCGCCAGGCAGACCGGTTTTGCCATGCTGTCCTCCGGTTCTGTCCAGGAAGTGATGGACCTGGCTCTGGTGGCGCATCTCGCCGCCATCAAGAGCAGCGTTCCCTTCCTCCACTTCTTCGACGGTTTCAGAACTTCCCACGAGTACCAGAAGATCGACGTCATCGATTACGAAGAGATGGCCAAGCTGGTGGATATGGAAGCCGTGGCTGCTTTCCGGGCCCGGGGCATCAACTCTGAGCACCCTGAGCTGCGGGGAACCGCCCAAAATCCGGACATCTTCTTCCAGAACCGGGAAGCTGCCAACCCCTACTATTTGGCTGTCCCCAAGCACGTTATTGAGGCCATGAACCAGGTGGGCGAGCTCACCGGCCGCCATTACAAACCCTTCGATTATGTAGGTCCCGAAGATGCTGAGCACATCGTCGTCTCCATGGGTTCCAGCACCGAGACCATCGAAGAGACGGTGAAGTATCTCAACGCGCGCGGCGCCAAGCTGGGTCTGGTTAAGGTCCGCCTCTACAGGCCTTTCTCCACTGAACACTTTATTCAGGTTATCCCCGAGTCGGTCAAGCGCATCGCAGTCCTCGACCGCACCAAAGAGCCCGGTGCCCTGGGCGAGCCTCTCTACTTGGATGTTGTGGGCGCGCTCACCGAGGCTGGACGCACCGACATTGAGGTTGTGGGCGGGCGCTACGGCCTGAGCTCCAAGGAGTTCACGCCCTCCATGGTCAAGGCTGTCTTCGACAACCTGGCCCTCAACGAGCCCAAGAACCACTTCACCGTGGGCATCACCGATGATGTGACCTACACCTCCCTGCCCATCAGGGAAGAGCTGAACATCGCTCCCCAGGATCTGATCAGCTGCAAGTTCTACGGCTTTGGTTCCGACGGTACCGTTGGCGCCAACCAGAACAGCATCAAGATCATCGGTGACCATACGGACATGTACGCGCAGGGTTACTACGAGTACGACTCCAAGAAATCCGGCGGCCTGACCATTTCCCACCTGCGCTTCGGCAAGAGCCCGATTAAGGCTCCCTATCTGGTCCGCCAGGCTGACTTTATTGCCTGCCACAAGCCCTCCTATGTGAAGATCTACGATCTCCTGGACGGCATCAAAGAAGGCGGCGTTTTCCTGCTCAACTCTCCCTGGACCGTGGAAGAGATGGAAAAGGAACTGCCTGCCTCCCTGCGGCGCACCATTGCCCAGAAGAAGCTGCGCTTCTACAACATCGATGCTGTGAAGATCGCCCAGGAAATCGGCTTAGGCGGCAGGATCAACACCATCTTGCAGACCGCGTTCTTCCAGATTGCCAACGTAATCCCGCCCGAAGATGCCATCAGGTACATCAAGGAAGCTATCTACAACACCTACGGCGACAAGGGCGAAAAGGTCGTGCAGATGAACTACGCGGCCGTGGACAAGGCTGTTGAGCATCTGGTCAAGATCGACTACCCCGCCAGCTGGGCAGAGGCCCAGGACGAAGCAGCGGCGGCCGCGGAATCCGTACCCGAGTTTGTGGAAAAGGTGGTCCGGCCCGTCCAGTCCCTCAAGGGCAACGAGCTGCCGGTCAGCGCCTTTACGGCCGACGGCATCATGCCCACCGGCACCACCGCCTACGAAAAGCGGGGTATTGCCATCGACGTGCCCAAGTGGATTCCTGAAAACTGCATCCAGTGCAACCAGTGCTCCTTCGTCTGCCCCCATGCGGTGATCCGGCCGTTCCTGGCCACAGATGAAGATCTGGAAAAGGCACCGGAGTCCTTTATCACCCTCAAGGCCGTGGGCAAGGATCTCCAGGGACTGCACTACCGCATCCAGATCTCTCCTCTGGACTGCACGGGCTGCGGCAACTGCGCCCAGGTCTGCCCGGCCAAGGAAAAGGCCCTGGTCATGGAGCCTCTGGCCGAACACGCCGAAGTGCAGCATGAGAACTGGACCTTCGCCATGGGCCTGCCTAACCGCGGTGCCCATATCCCGGCCAACAACGTGAAGGGCAGCCAGTTCAGGCAGCCGCTCTTCGAGTTCTCCGGAGCCTGTGCCGGCTGCGGCGAGACCGCCTACATCAAGCTGGCCACCCAGCTCTTCGGCGACAGGATGGTCATCGCCAACGCCACGGGCTGCTCCTCCATCTACGGCGGCAGCGCCCCCACCTGCCCGTACACCTTTAACGAGGACGGGCATGGACCGAGCTGGGCCAACTCCCTCTTCGAAGACAATGCGGAGTTCGGCTACGGCATGAACCTGGCCCTGGGCGCCCGCAGAAGCCAGCTGGCTGAGCTGATGGAAGGGCTGCTGGAGCAGGACATCCCGGCTGAGTTGAAGGAAGCCTTCCGGCTTTGGATGGACAACATCAACGATCCCGAGATCACCAAAGAGACGGCGGCCCGGATCAGGGAGCTCCTCCCCGCGGCCATCGCAGCAGCCTCCGGCGATTTGAAAGAAGTGCTGGAAGCTATCGAAGCTAACAGCGATATTCTGGTGAAGAAGTCCGTCTGGATCATCGGCGGCGACGGCTGGGCCTACGACATCGGCTTCGGCGGCCTGGACCATGTTCTGGCCTCCGGCGAAGATGTGAACGTGCTGGTTTTGGACACCGAGGTCTACTCCAACACCGGCGGTCAGGCCTCCAAGTCCACGCCCACCGGGGCCGTGGCCAAGTTCGCCACCGGCGGCAAGCCCACCCGCAAGAAGGATCTGGGCCTGATGGCCATGTCCTACGGCTATGTGTACGTGGCCACGGTGGCCATGGGCGCCAACCGCAATCAGCTGCTCAAGGCCATGATCGAGGCGGAGAGCTACAACGGTCCGTCCCTGATCATCGCCTACGCTCCGTGTATCAACCACGGTATCGATATGAGCCAGAGCGTGGAAGAGAGCAAGCGGGCTGTGGAATGCGGCTACTGGAACCTCTACCGCTACGACCCACGCAGGGAAGCGGAAGGCCAGAACCCGTTCCAGCTTGATTCCAAGGAGCCCGATTACGACAAGTTCCGGGCATACCTCCAGAGTCAAGTGCGCTATGCCCGTCTGGCCCGCCAGTTCCCGGACAGGGCCCAGGAGCTCTTCCAGCAGGCGGAAGACGATGTGCGCCGCCGGTACCAGCTCTACAAGCGCCTGGCCGAGCAAAGCTAAAGCCATAACGGATCAAAGCAGCAGTCCTCGAGGGCTGCCGCTTTTTTACACAAATGCTTAGTAACTTACCAAGGATTTTCGCTGGGCTTGGAGAATTAACTGCATTAGTGCGCCGGAGCGGAGTGAATTCGCAAATCCAATGGGTAAAGGGTTGATGGCTATGAACACTAATGGCGTGTGTCGTGCTGAAATCGGTCTTTTAGGGCCCTTCTCACTGCGAATCGACGGCCGGCAGGTAGAAGCGGATGTGTGGAAGTCAAAGAAAGCCCTAACCCTGCTGAAATACTTGGCCAGCAGGCACGGGCAGCGGGTGTCCAGCGATGTCCTCATCGAGCTTTTGTGGCCTGATCAGGTCAATGTGGATATTCAGAGAAACTTACATACCGCAGTGTGGTTTGTGCGGCGGATCCTGCTTTCCAAAGATGGTTCCAACGCTGAGTCTCCCCTGCGCTATTCCCACGGTTCCTACTGGCTGGAGTTGGAGAGGGGCTGTGTGGACATTGATCCGTTTGAGTTTCACGTGCGCAAAGCGCGGGAACTTGAGCACAGCAATATGGAAATGGCCCTGTTCCACTGTGAGGCAGCCTTGGCGCTCTACAGGGATGACTTCCTCTGCGATGATCTTTACGAAGAATGGACCATCCCCCACCGGGAGGAGTACCGGGAGCTCTATTTTCAAGTGGTGGTCAGATGCGCCGAACTGCTCATCAACCAGCGGGGCGATTACCAGGCAGCGGCCAACCTCAGCCGCGCCGCCTTGAAAAAGGATCCCTTCCGGGAAGAGCTCTATCAAACCGCGCTCAAGGCCCTCATCCTCGACCAACGGTTTGTTAAGGCCATGAACCTTTACAAGCGGTACGTGCAGATGCTCAAGGATGAGTTCGGCCTGGAGCCCAGTCCCGCGATGAGCGATCTGATCGCCAACATGAAGGAGCGCCTGACAGAGGCCAGCTCACCTGCTCAAGGTTCCGATGGCGCTTACGTGTGTTCCCGCTCCGTGCTCCAGTCCTTCTTTGAAACGGAGCAAAGGAGGCTGATGCGCACCGGAGAACACTTTTCGGTTCTGGTAATCGGCAATAACGGGGCCTCAGAACAGCAGTTTCTCCAGGCTTTTGTCCTGCTCCAGAGCCTGCTCAGGCATTCCGATATGATCTGCCGCTACGCCCCCACCATGATCGTAATTTTCCTGCCCGCCACCGGAGCCCTAGGGGCGCAGATCGTGTCCGTTAAAGCCAGGCAGGCCATGGAGCACAAGTTTGGTGCCGAGCCGCCCTTTACGTTCCTGACTTTGAGCAGTGAGGATCTGGAATCCATGCAGAGGGAGTGGTCCGCTTTAGACAGTAAGTAAATACAAGCCCGGCAAGCGGTGTCCAACACCCTTGGGAGCAAAAAGTCTCCCAAGGGTGTTTTTTTGAGTGTTTTTTGAGCCCAGTTCGAGGCATTTTTAAGCGCCGCCCTTAGAATTAGAGTCAAACAGTACCCGCGACCTAGGCAACAGCGTTTTAAGGAGGTGAGGGCCCGGGGGAACAAGGTTTCATCCATATGACGGCTGACGGAGTGGGTCTTCAATTACAACCTCTTTGGAAGCGAGGACCTGCCACCCTTTAACTGGTCACCAATGGGGCGGCAGCGAGCTAGGGTGAAACCGGCCAAAGGAGGACATCCAAACCAACAGGATTTCCAAAACCAAAGAGGAGGGTTTTTCTGTGAAAAAACTATTAGTGTTGACTCTGGTATTAGTCTTGGGATTGAGCTCCTTTGCCTTCGCAGCGGACAATGAAGCCGAGGCTGTGCAGACCGGCGACTTCAACGAGGCGCACATCACTCAAGATGGTTCCCTGCTTTACTCGGAGGTTCTGCAGACCGGCGATGAAAACTTCGCCCTAATTGAGCAGGACGGAGAAGGCAGCGAAGCGATTGTGGTCCAGTCTGGTGACCTCAATGAGGCGTTTGTCACCCAAGACGCCGACGATTCTTCCGCCCGCAGCATCCAGCTCGGCGAAGGGAACGTACTTAGCGTGGTGCAGGATGGCGAAGACCACAGCTCGGGCATCGTCCAGAGCGGTGAGGGCAACTTCGCCCTGGTCGAACAGTCCGGCGATGGGGAATCCGCCGCTGTAGGCCAGGTGGGCGATGCCAACGCAGCCTACGTTGAACAGAGCGGCCGCAACGATGAGGCCGAAATCCAGCAGCGGGGCACCGGCAACCTAGCGGAGATAACCCAGGTAGGATTCGGCTTACTGTTCAGGGGCTACAACGATGCTGACATTTATCAGGAAGGCGCCGACAACGCCGCCTACGTACTGCAGTTTGACACCGGCATCCTCTTCAGCGGCTTTAACACTGCCACCATCTCCCAGGTCGGCGATGGCAGCAGGGCCGTGATCACCCAGTCCAGCCCTGGCCTGATCGGCCGTGGGTTCAACGAAGCCGAGATTGATCAGGTTGGTGATCTCCACGAAGCTTCCATCCTCCAGAGTGGCATTGCCAACTACTCCCTGGTTCTGCAGCGGGTAGAAGGCAACTGGACCGCAGTGGAACAGAGAGGCTTCATGAACTCCGCCTTTGCCTATCAGTATGATAGTTATGATGAGATCAGCATCTACCAGGACGGCGATGGGAACACCGCCACCGTTACTCAAGGCGATCACGTGGATTCCGATGGTTTCATGGAAGCTTGGGTGGTCCAGGATGGAGATGGCAACCTGGCTGAAGTCATCCAGCTCAGGGGCGACGCCCATGCGTCCGTTGAGCAGTTCGGTAATTACAATGAAGCCTACCAGACCCAAGATAACTTCACTGGCGAAGGCCTTGCCTGGGCCGTGATTGAGCAGGACGGCCGCGGCAACTACGCCTTGCAGACCCAAACCTCCGGCAGCGGCCTGGAAGGTTACATCTACCAGACCGGCCGCGACAATGTGGCCACCCAGACCCAGAGCAACGCCTGGAGCCTGAGCCCGGTACCCAGTTACGCCCTCACCACCCAGACAGGCAATGAGAACGAGGGCCACATCGTCCAGACCAGCCAGAGCGCCATGGCCATTATTACCCAAACTGGCAACAACAACCTGGCCACTATTAACCAGTAGGCCCAGCGGTTGAGAGTAATAAAGGCGAAGAAGGCTTCTTCTTCGCCTTTCCCCCTACCCTCAGCAAGGGCTGATTGAAGGAGGCTTATCCATGGGCAGCACAAGCAGCATGGTGAAAACTTGGTTCGCAGCTTTATTGGTGATGCTCAGCATCGTGGGCGCAACTCCCAGCCTGGTCTTTGCTCAAGAGGGCTCGGAAGCCTACATCTACCAAACGGGCGATTTCAATCAAGGGACCATCCACCAGCAGGCCAGCTTAAGCTGGGCCCAGATCTACCAGCTGGGCAGCGACAACGAAGCCTACACCTATCAAAGCGGTGAGAGCAACTGGACACTGCAGGCCCAGATAGGTTCAACTAACCGTGCCTGGGCAGGGCTGGCGGGCAGCAGTAACTCGGTGCTCCAGACTCAGTTGGGCGACGGCAACCTGCTTTTCGCCTGGCAGTCCGGCAGCAACAATGTCCTGATCCAAAACCAGATCGGCAGCGACAATGCAGCCGCTGCCTGGATCACAGGCAGCAGCAACTCCGTGACCCAAATCCAGCTGGGCACAGCCCATGTCTCACGGGTCGCGGTCTTCGGCACAGCCAACAACGTCCATCACATCCAGTTCGGGTACAACTCGGTGCTGGAACTGATGCACATTGGCGACAACGCCACAATCAGCGCCGTCCGCTTTGGTTATTAATCTGAAGTCTCAAAGTGGGAAGGAGATTATCGTGAGGAAAGTCCCGGGTATGCTGGTCTTTGTCTTTACAGCAGCGGTTCTGCTCACCACTTCCCTGCTTGGCTTCGCGCAAGGAATCGGTACAGTAACCCAGGTCGGACTGGAGAACTTTGTGTATGTGTATCAAGAAGTACTCAGTGAAGTGATCATCCTGCAGCTCGGCGACAGAAACGAAGCTTCCATGGAGCAGTTCGGTGCAGAGCACATCGCCGGTCTCTCCCAGATCGGCAACGAGAACACCATGGAGATCTGGCAGCTGGGTCAAAGGGATCTGGTCCTGGCAGTGCAGGGCGGTGCTGGAAACGAGGGATCAATCAGCCAGATGCACTCTTCGGCCGGAACCTCTAGCGGCGGGGTATCGGACAACGATGCCTTCACCTACCAGGGTGGGCTGTTCAACAGGCTGAACGTGCTGCAGGTGGGAGATGACAACACCACTTCCATTTATCAGATTGACAACAACAACGAGGTCTTTGTGGTGCAGGAACAGTTTCCCCTCGGTGCCGGCAGAAATGCGGCCCTCATAGTCCAGGCCGGCGTCAATAACTGGGCTTCCGCCCTGCAGCTCGGAGCCCAGCAGATGCTCCGCAGCATGCAGTTCGGTAATGACAACAGCAGCACCATCAGTCAAACCGGCAGCGGAAACCGCACTTCTGTGCTGCAGGACGGCAGCGGTAATGTGTTCAGCGCTGCCCAAAGCTAGTAGAAAGGAGAGTCCCTATGAAAATAAGGAGTGTCTCAGCAGCTGTACTGCTCCTAGTATTGGCCTTGGGCAGCGTCCCAGTACTCGCCAACGGGCTGGGCAGCCAAGGAATCGAGCAGGACAGGATCGATCTCTTCCTCGCTTCCCAAAGGCTTTTAGATGAAGAACGCAGACCGCCCCACATGAAAGTGGGTATGGTGGTCACCACCTTGGGTACAAGCAGTGAGGTTAACGTGGGAGCCCGCGTCGAAACCGCCCTGGGCCAGCAGCGCTATGCGAGCTTGGTTACGGAAATCATCTATCTGAAAGGGGAAAACGGCCTAGCTGGATTTGCTTCCATCAAGGTTGTACCCTTGCCTGACCTGGCCGTGCCCGTATACATAGGTGCTGGGGCAGGTTATGCCGATGGCTTTCGTTACCAGGTCTTCGCAGGGTTTGAGTTCGCTAAAAACTTCTTTGCAGAGGCCAGATACGTTAATCTTCCCGGCGGAATCGCCGGCCGGGGCCTGCACCTGGCCGCCGGCGTACAGTTTCTCTTCTAGAGGAGGTTGAAAACAGTGAAACGACTTGTTCTTTTGGGCCTTGTGGCAGTGCTCTTGCTGGGCGTAAGCACGCAAGCACTGGCCACCTACACCATGACTTGGGGATTCCAGCTGCTCAACAACCCCAATGCGCGCCAAGTGGCCCTGAACGTGGCCCAGGCGCAGGAGGAGTTGAGCAGGGTAACGGAAGAGCAGAGCGGACTGGATCGCTTTAAGGAAAGCCTGGACCGCATGGTCATGAGTAAAGCCATCCGTGACATTGTCTATTACGAGCCGGACGGGGGAGAATTCTACGGGTTCATCCCGGTTGACGATGGCTGGATCTACTATGAGTGGGACGATGTGAGCCAATCCATGAAGATCTACCACTACGCCAACGGCAGCTGGACCGAGATCTCCATCGATACTGGCAGTCAGCCGGCTCCTCCAAGCTTCTAACGCACGGAGCCCAAGTGTAAAGGAGGGATAACATGGAATTTATCATGATCGGGATCATGACTTTGGCGTTGTTGTTTGGAGGCATGTCCGGAGCCAAAACCACCCCCCCACCCACCGAGATCGAAGTGGCCCAGGCTATGGAGCAGGTTCTGCAGGCTCCCGAGTCCATACTTCTATCGGAGGCGAATGTGACCACGGCAAGCCAGCTTCTCGCGGCGCTTCCTGAGCCTAAAGAGAAGATTCCCGTGGCCATCTACGCCATTACGGACACCACCGGACAACTTAAGGCCGATGGTGGGGCCGCATCCACAGTGGTCTCCCAGGGAACCACAGAAATGCTCATCACCGCCCTGCAGAGGTCGCGCCAGTTTGCCGTTTTGGACCGGGCCCGCTTTGCCGACCTGATTAACGAGCAGAACCTGGTCACCAGCAACAGGATTAAGCCGGGGGAAGGACCGGTTCCCGGCCAGCTCACCGGAGCCAGGTATATGATCAGCGGGTCCATTACCGAATACCAAGTGAGCAAGGAAACAGGCGGCATAGGGCTGATCATAGCCGGCAAAGGGGGTACCAAAGAGTATGCCCGGGCCACAGTGGCCCTTGATCTGCGGGTGACGGACCTGACCAGCGGCGAGGTAGTCTGGGCAGAAAGCCTGCGGGGAGAAGTGATTGGTGAGAAGGTCGGTGTCCAGCTCTTCTCCTTCCTCGGGAAGAATATTGTGGAATTTGAGACTGGTCAAGGAAAACAGCAAGTGATAAACTTAGTTGTGAGGACATTATTAGAAGAAGCTGTCTTCAAACTAGTGCAGTCTAAAGTACTTACCAACTAGCAAATCCCGCGGCATTCCGCAGCCGCACCCAACACTGCTCTCGGAGTGGTAAGGGTCTAGCCAGGCTTACCGTGCTCCAGAGTCCAAGAACGATCCGCAAACACATTTGAGAGACAGTAGAATGAAGATTCTTCTTTCCCTCAGATAAAGGTAAACCCATCGTGAGGTGGGGACACAAAGCCACGGGTCTAAGTAATTAGATAGCCGGGTTGCCAAGGAGGAAAACGAATGAGGCAAAAAATGGCGTTGTTTGTATTGGTGTTGTTGGTGGCGGGGCTGCTCGGCAGTGCACAAGCACAGGCCCAGGAGCTCCAGCCCATGACACCTATGGATTTGGAGACCTGGTTCACCACCTTTTTCCAGGTCCCCGAAGATGAAATAGAGCCCTTTGCGAACCTAGCGTTCGTCTACCAGGAAGGTAATGACAATAGTTCCGAGCAGATTCAGCAAGGCGAGAACAATCGGGCCTATGTCTACCAATACGGTGAAGGAAACTATGTTCAGCAGTGGCAGAATGGCTGGGGAAACTGGGCGGGTGCCTATCAGGTGGGCAACCGCAACAACGCGGTTATTCATCAAGTAGGCACCAGCAACTGGGCGGGCACCTACCAGCTTGGCGATGCCAATACAGCCAGGATCGAACAGAGCGGCTCCAGCTTCACCGCTCTGGTCACCCAGATTGGCCATGGCAATTCTGCGGTGATCATCCAAGGAAGCAAGTAATTTCTTGGTTTAAAGCAAACCAAGCAGGCGCGGTAAGCCAAGTGGGTGGTCCTTACCCACGAGGGGAGGTCAAGATCCTGTGATCTTGACCTCTTTTCCTAAGCAAAAACGTGGTTGCCGATCTGCAGCTTCACCTGCCTGGTCCAGACCCAGCTGGAAGCGGGCACTTTGCGGGGATTCCAAAAAAAGAGGGCTCCATTGGTGGGATCCGCTCCCCCCCACGCTTCCAGCACCGCAAGATAGGCCAAATTGTTGGGGATTTGGTTGATGGAGCCGTTGGCCACCGGCTCAAACTGGCCGGGTTGGTACACTGCCCCCGCCACGCTGTTGGGAAACTCGGGGTGCCGCACCCGGTTCAGCAGCACCGCGGCCACCGCTACCTGCCCCTCAAAGGGTTCACCCCGGGCTTCTGCATAGACCAGCCGGGCCAAAAGCGCGATATCCGCCAGATCCTGCTGGGTATAGCTGCCCTCGGGCAGGGGAAATCCCCCTTCCAGGGAAGGCAAAGTGGCGGTGGGAACAACAGGCTCGGGCTCTGCCTCCCCGTTTTCCCCCGTTGTGGGTATGCTCAGCTCTTGGCCGGGATAGATCACATCGCCGGCAAGCCCGTTGGCCGCCCGGAGCTCTTCTAGGGTCACCCCGTACAAAAGGCTGATGCTCCACAGGGTTTCACCGGCCTGCACCGTATGCTTGAGGGACATCTCTTTTCCTCCTTGTGCAGTTTGCTGTTGGTACAGCATATGCACCGGGGCCTGACAGGCACCCCCACCGGTGAAGGAAGAACGGCCCATTTGTCAAAGTATAGTCTGTAAATCGAGTTTTCAGGAGGAGATGACCATGACCACACCGCACAACGCGGCTAAACCAGGAGAGATCGCCAAGACCGTCTTAATGGCCGGGGATCCCCTGCGGGCAAAATTCGTTGCCGAAACCTACTTGGAAGATATAAAATGTTATAATGAAATCCGGGGCATGTTGGGCTTTACGGGACTGTATAAAGGCAAGCCCGTTTCGGTACAGGGGCACGGCATGGGCATGCCGTCCATCGGCATTTACACCTACGAACTG
>NZ_JBHGXH010000183.1:0-3034 GCF_041936445.1 Candidatus Darwinibacter acetoxidans
CGAGATTTTGACCATGGCGGAGATCCTGCTCACCGATGAGAGCATCAAACACGGCACGATCAAAATCGCCTTCACCCCCGATGAAGAGATCGGGCGGGGGGCGAACCGCTTTGCCGTGGAGCAGTTCGGTGCCGACTTCGCCTATACGGTGGACGGGGGAGCCTTTGGTGAAGTGGAGTACGAAACCTTCAACGCGGCCACCGCCCGCATCATCATCAAGGGGAGGAATATCCATCCCGGCACGGCCAAGAACAAGATGAAAAACGCTTCCCTGATCGCCATGGAGTTTGACAGCCTGCTGCCCAGGGTGGAAAGGCCGGAACACACAGAAGGATATGAAGGCTTTTACCATCTCATCGCCATGGAAGGCAGCGTAGAGGCTGCTTCTTTGACCTACATTATCCGCGATCACGATGCCGAGCTTTTCCAGGCCCGCAAAGAGAGGGTAAAGCGCATCGCCCAGTGGCTCAATGACATCCACGGCGAGGGCACAGTCACTGTGGAGCTGGAAGACAGCTATTACAACATGCATGAGCAGATCAAGCCCCATTGGCACCTCATCGACACCGCCTACGAAGCAGTGCGGGAAGTGGGGGGAGTGCCCCACAGCATACCGGTGCGCGGGGGCACTGACGGGGCGCGGCTTTCCTTTATGGGCCTCCCCTGCCCCAACTTGGGCACCGGAAGCCACAATCACCACTCCACACTGGAGTTCGCCTGTGTGCAGGCGATGGACGACTGCGTGGCCGCGCTGGTGAAGATTGCGGAAAAATACGGTCAGCGCGGGCTTGAGTAACACGGGAAAACCGACGGGAGGAACAGGTTATGCAGCGGGCGCACCGTGTGCGGGGAAAGGTAGTGTTGATTACGGGAGCGTCGGGAGGGCTGGGGGAACAGGTGGCCTACGCCGCGGCCAAGCGGGGAGCTGTGGTGGTGGCTACGGCCCGGAGAGTAGAAAGGCTCCAGGCTGTGCAGGAGCGCTGCCGGGAGCTCTCCGGCGGGACCGCCTATGCCTATGCTCTAGATGTTACAGATCGCCAGCAGGTCAAGGGGGTGCTGCAGAGGGTCGGTACCGATGTGGGTCCGGTTGATGTTTTGGTGAACAGCGCCGGCTTTGGCCTTTTCGCTGAAGCACTGGATACAGCTGATCAAGTGACCGAGGACATGTTCCAGGTGAACGTGCTGGGCCTGATTCGCCTCTGCCGGGAAGTGGGAGGGGAGATGAGAAAAAGGGGCCGCGGGCACATCATCAACATCGCTTCCCAGGCCGGCAAGACCGCCACGCCCAAGTCCGCTGTGTATGCAGGGACCAAGTTCGCCGTGCGGGGCTATTCCAACGCCCTCAGGCTGGAGCTAAAACAGTACGGAATCAGCGTGACCACAGTTAATCCCGGCCCCATCCGCACCGATTTCTTCGCGAAGGCGGATCCCGATGGATCATACCTGGCTAAACTGGGCCGCTGGGTGCTGGACCCTGGGCGCGTCGCGGAGCTCATCGTGGAGAGCATGCTTACCAACCGCCGGGAGATCAACCTGCCTTGGCCCATGGAACTGGGGGCCAGGTTCTATGTGCTCTTCCCGCGGCTGGGGGATTTCTTGACCCGTACTCTCTTCAACTTCAAGTGAACAAAACAACAGGCAGGAGAGGGGGATGTGCCTTACATTGAAGCAGGGATCGAACTTAACGCCCCCCTTGAAGTGGGCTGGGGGTAAGCGTTGGCTGCTGCCCCACCTGGAGCCTCTCTGGGTCCGGGCCGCAAGTCCCCGCCTGGTGGAACCCTTCTGCGGAGGACTGGCGGTAGCTCTGGGCCTGAGGGCAGAAAGGGCGCTGCTTAACGACGTAAATCCCCACCTGATCAACTTCTACCGCTGGCTGCAGAGGGGACTGGTGGTGTGCTTGCCCTTGGTGAACGACAAAGAAGTGTACTACGCTTACCGGGCCCGCTTTAACCAGCTGATCAAAGACCCCCATACCGCCGCCAGCCAGCAGGCAGCTGAGCTCTTCTATTATCTGAACCGCACCGGCTACAACGGGCTGTGCCGCTTCAACAAAAAGGGAGAGTTCAACGTGCCCTTCGGGAGATACAAGCGCATCAACTACGTGCGGGATTTCCGGGACTACCGCCTTCCGCTGCAGAACTGGCAGTTCACCGCGGGTGATTTCGGGGATCTGGCGGTGCGGCCCGACGATTTTATCTACGCCGATCCCCCCTATGATGTGGAGTTTACCGAGTACGCCAAGGACGGCTTCAGCTGGGAGGATCAGGTTCGCCTGGCCCGGTGGCTTGCGCAGCACCCAGGGCCCGTGGTGGCTTCCAATCAGGCCACAGCGCGCATTGTGCAGCTCTACAAGGATCTGGGATTTGAACTGATTTTGCTCCAGGGGCCCCGGCGCATCTCCTGCACGGGGGATCGCACACCGGCCCCGGAGGTCTTGGCGCTGAGGAACATCGACCGAAGTTAGGAGGCAAGACCTATGGGTGAAGGTAAGGAGCTCACGATCAGGCTGCAGGCCATAGTGCTGGACTGCAGCGACGCCCACGAACTTGCTGATTTTTACGCCAAGCTCTTGGGCTGGGAGAAATACGAGTCTTTTGGCTGGGTTTCCGTGGGCCTTAAGCCCCACACACCGTTTCTGCTCTTCCAGGAGGAGCCCGGTTACCGGCCGCCGGTTTGGCCCGATGAGCCGGACAAACAGCAAAAAAGCATGCACCTGGATTTCCAGGTCTCCGATTTAGAGGCGGCGATTGAGCATGCGGTGAGGTGCGGCGCGGTGGTGGCTCCGGTGCAGTTCGGCAAGGACTGGGTAGTGCTCCTCGATCCCGCGGGGCATCCCTTCTGCTTTGTGGGAAAGTGAGCAACTTGTAGAATTAAGTGAAAGAAAAGCTCACGGCTCTGATACAATGTAAGGGTGCAAAACCAAATCATTGTTCAGGGAGGAGCCATGAGCTACGTTCATTGTACCAGAAGAAGAAGAAAAGGAAAACACCTGGATTACGCGGAACGGCAAGAGTTGGAATGGTTGGTTAGGGAG
>NZ_JBHGXH010000184.1:0-1051 GCF_041936445.1 Candidatus Darwinibacter acetoxidans
AAACTTTGACCGGGGGGGCTCATACTCTCCCTGCCACCCGCCTTGTGCAGCACCTCTCAGGCAAGCCCGCCGGGTCAGATAGGTCCTTGTTCATCCAGCACAGGAACTCTTCGAGATTGAGGGCTGCGACCACCTTTTTGCCGTCCACCTGCGCTTTCAGCCAGGTTACTGCCCCTGGTCTGTGGCCCCCGCCCGCAATGACAATCACCGTAGGACAGGGGAACACTTGCCGGACGTTCTCGATCAAATAGGGGAACTTCTCGTCGACAGAACCCCCGCTCCCCTGCCACTTTGACTCGATGATCAAACCGTTCGGGAACTCTGGGATGTTGGAGACGAGGAAGTCGCAGTACAACTTGTGGCCGTAGATACTCTTGCCGAGATACACCTGCCTCTCGAACGAGTATCCGCGCTCGTGAAGCATGCATGCGATCACCCGCTCGGCTCGCTGGCCGGTCTGGTTCGCGGTCGTGCCGTTAGTCATACTGCATCATCTCCTCCTCTTCGATTGCTCGGTAGATCGGGCCGTGGTGCTTGAAGCAGTGGTAAAAGTCCTGCACGTTGTCCCCCAGATAGAAGATCGCAGAGGGGAACGGCGCCGCGTTGGAGGTCTTCACGCCCGGTGTTGAGAAGAGGAGCCGGCCCTCAACGGCACACCATACCGCGCCAGTCTTGGCAAGCAGGTTGAACCACCGTGTATCTGTCCGAGCGGCAATCAGGATGACGGCTTCAGAGATATTGCCGGCCTGATACTCCGCAATGACCTTCTCGACCCACTGTGCCACCTCACGGCCATACGGGGGATTCATGTACACCTTCCCGTGCCATGCCCGTGCGAGCCCGTTATCCTCGCGGGTATAGTGCTCTGTTGCCGGAACGTTTGCGGCGTCGCCCTTCCCGTTGCTGCACGGATCGAGGTCGATCTTCCCGAAGAGTTCGAGGACAGAATCAATGATGATCCTGGGGGTATACCACTCAGGGGTTTCACTGGTATAGAGCTGCTTTGCAGTCTGCGTGATCACCTTCCGTGGGAGTTTCACCACCCCACTCA
>NZ_JBHGXH010000185.1:0-2187 GCF_041936445.1 Candidatus Darwinibacter acetoxidans
AAATACATATACCGCTTCAGCGTGGATGGCTGGCACTACTACATGGCACCTGATGGCAGCTTTCGCAAGGTGCCGGAGCACATCATGTATGCCTACACCGACCCGAACAAGATAGAGAAATACGGCATCAACGTGACCGAGCACGACAACCGCGCCGTATGGGATTACCTGAGTGGGCGACTGCATGACACGTATGATAATCCCACACCCGGCCCCCTGACGGCCCGGCTGGAGCGAGCGAGAAGGAACCGCGCACAATAGCGAGAACTATGCAGTAACGACAAGGCCCGCCGGAAGCCTCTAATTCCGGCAAACACCAAGAAGGAGGAATAAATAATGATTAACGAAATGGTACAAATTTACAGTGGAAACACTTCAAGGGATGGCATGTTCATTTATGAAAAATTCATTACAGGTACAGTTGTTAAGGTTAATAAAAAATCTATTAGAGTTCACATGACTCATGTTAAATATGTAACAAATGGTAGGATTGTATGTGAACATGATATGAACGAAGAGGCGACATTTACTTTTTGGAAGACAATTGAAAATAGACAGTTTGGTAAGAACGCTGGGGAAACAGTCAGCCTTTACAAGAACAAAGACTATGGTATCATTGAAATCGTTATGGGGTGATAGTGGATGAAGGACACGAACGAGACCAAGAATACCGCCCAGCCTGAATACTTCGTCATCTACCGGGACGGTCGGATCTACTGGTGGTGCCTGTTCGAGATGAACAACATCGCTAAGAGCATCCCAAGTGCCCGATGGAACAGGGAGATACGGGCCTGGGAATACCCGGCGACACCGGCGGCGGCTGCCGCCATTGCCAAACATATCCAGAGCGAGTGCATTCATCCTGACGTCCTGGCGATGGCCAGCATCATTACTGAAGCCGCCGCCGCCAAACAAATGAGTGATGAGGAACTGCCGGATCACCCTAGCGGCATCCCCTCCTGGGCTCACCAGAAGCGAGCATTCCAATTCGCCAAGAATCTGCCTGCTGTAGGACTGTTTATGGAGATGGGGTCCGGCAAAACCAAGGTAGCGGTGGACCTGATCACCAACCGGAACCACAAGCGGACTCTGGTGGTCTGCCCTAAGTCCGCCATGGTAGATGTCTGGGCCCGGCAGGTGCCGATGTACTCCCATATTCCCATCGACGTGGTGATCCTGAACGGATCTACCGCCGGTAAGAAGATGGAGCAGGCCAAGGTCGCCCTGGCCCAGGCGGAGGAGGCCGGTAGGCCGATCATCTTAGTGGTAAATTATGAGAGCGTCTGGCGGGAACCGCTGGGGCCCTTCTTAAAGCAGGCCGGGTTGGATAGTGTGGTGTTGGACGAATCTCACCGAATCAAGAGCCCCGGCTCCCGAGTCAGCCTCTACTGCGCCGGGCTAGGTAAGCGGGTACCGTATCGGATGGCCTTGACTGGGACGCCAGCACATAATAGCCCACTGGACGTCTACGCTCAGTACCGCTTCCTGGATCCGGGGATATTTGGTACTAACTTCAGCGCTTTCCGGAACCGGTACGCCGTCATGGGTGGGTATGGTGGCTACCAGGTGATCGCCTACCGGATCAGCCCTACCCTGCCAGACGGCCGGCCGAACCCCCACTACAGTCTAGAACTGGACCGGGAGTTCCAGGAACGGATGTACTCGATCGCTTTCCGGGTCCGGACCAGCGACGTCTTGGACCTGCCGCCGGAGATGGATGAGGAGCGCCGATTCGACCTCAGCAATTCCGCTCGGAAAATCTACACCAAGCTGTACAGGGACATGGTCGCCGGCGTTGGGTCCGGTAAGGTAACAGTCGCCAACGCCCTGACCCGGCTCCTGCGGCTGCAGCAGATCACCTCTGGGTTCCTGCCGGTAGAGGATAATGAGAACGGCACCACCAACCTGCAGCAGATCGACACCGGCAAGCAGGAGCTGCTGGCAGACCTGTTGGAAGACCTCCCGGCCCATGAGCCCTTGGTGGTATTTTTTCGGTTTATCCACGACGCCGACGCCATCCGCCAGAAAGTGGAGGCTGCCGGCCGTCGCTACTACGAATTGTCCGGACGGATTAACCAGCTTGAGGGCTGGAAGACCGAGTGTTCCGGTGATCTTCCAGCTGGTGTGATTGCTGTCCAGATCCGGGCCGGCGGCGCTGGCGTGGACCTCACCCGGGCCTGCTACTGC
>NZ_JBHGXH010000186.1:0-30983 GCF_041936445.1 Candidatus Darwinibacter acetoxidans
TTGGGCAGGATATGGCGGAACATGATCCGGGCGGGGCTGGCCCCGATCCCCGTTGCTGCTGTAACGAAGTCTGTGGTTTTGAGCTTGAGGAACTCCGCCCGCAGGAGCCTCGCGGGCCCCGGCCAGGAAAGCACACCGAGAATGATCATGGTGTTGTAGATGGAAGGGCCGAAGATGGCCGCGATGGTGATGGCTAGAATCAAGAAGGGGAAGCTGTAGAAGATATCCGCCAGGCGCATGATCAAGGTATCCACCATCCCGCCGAAAAACCCGGCCAAAGAGCCCAAGATGAGGCCGATGCTCAGGGAAATCCCCACGGAAACCAGGCCCACCGTCAGGGAGATCCGCCCCCCGTAGAGGGTGCGGGCGAGAATATCCCTACCCATATCATCCGTCCCCAGGGGATGCTCCCGGGAGGGGGGCTGGTTGCGCTCCCTTAAGTTGTTGCGGTTGGGATCGTGCTTGGCGAGCCAGGGCGCGAAGATGGCGCTGAGCACAAAGAGGATCAGGACCACCAAGCCCGCCACCGCCAGCCTGTTGCGGCGAAAACGCCGCCAGATCTTCTTCCCCGAGGAGAGCTGTTCCCGGTAAAGTGCTGCTTCCATGTTCTCCCCCCTAGTCATACCGGATGCGGGGATCGGCAAAGGCATAGGAGATATCCGCGATGATGCTGCCTAAAAAGATCAGCACAGCAAACATCATGTTGATCCCCATGATCACCGGGTAATTGCGCTCGTTCACCGCTTGGATGGCCAAAGATCCCAGCCCCGGCCAGGCGAAGATGCTCTCCACGATCACCGCCCCCGAGAAGATGCTGGGGATCATAAAGCCCAAAAGGGTGAGGATAGGCAGAAGGGCGTTGCGCAGGGCGTGCTTGTAGATCACAATGCGCTCGGCAAGGCCCTTGGCCCGGGCCGTGCGCAGGTAATCCTGGTTGATCACTTCCAAAAGGCTCGCCCGCATGTATCTCGCCACCCCGGCGATGCTGCCCAGCCCCAGGGTGAGCGCGGGCAGACAGAGGTAGGAGATGTAACCCGCCAGGGTTTTTACCTCCCCCGCGAGGAAGAAGCCGCCCGCGGGCAAAACGTTCAGCTTCAAGGCGAAAACATAAAGCAGGATTAAGCCGAAAAAGAAACTCGGGATGGAAATCCCCACGAAGGCGAAGAAGGTGATCAGGTAATCCAAGATGGAATACTGGTAGCGCGCCGAGAGGATGCCCACGGGAATACCGATCCCCCAGCCCAGGATGATGGAGGCCAAAGATAGGGTGATGGTCGCGGGCATTCTTTCCTTAATTAGGTCGGCAACTGGGCGCCGGGCGGAATCAAAGGACAGGCCCAGATCGCCCCGGACGATCCTTCCCAGCCACTGCAGGTACTGCACCAAAAAGGGCTGATCGATGCCCAGCTGCGCTTTGCGCTGCTCGATCACCGCACTGTCCAGATTGGGCACCCCCCGCAGGTGGGTCACAGGGCTGCCGGGAGCTAAGGTCACAACCAAATAGAGGAAAAAGCTGAATCCCAGCAGCACCGGGATTCCCTGCACGAAGATCCTTCTTAAGATATAACGCCACATCTTAAAACCTCCTAGAAGGGAACAGCAGAAAACCTGCTGTTCCCTTACCCCTAAACCTTAAACTGCACTAATCCTCAAGCCAAATGGTGCGCACCAGCTCCCGGCCCACCAGGGGACCTAAAGGCCCAGGGTCAGTATCGATCCCCTTGACCCGCTGGTTGACGGCGCTGATGGTCACGCCGTAGCTGAGGAACATGGTGGGCAGCTCCCGGTTGATCAACCGCTGCCACTCCCCGTAGATCTCCTTGCGCTTGGCGGGATCCGTTTCCCGGCGCCCCGCCTCCAGCAGGCGATCCGATTCGTCGTTGTAAAAGCCGGGGTCGTTCCAAAGGGATGTGGAGTGCCAGATCCCGTAGGGGTCGGGATCCACGCCCAAGCTCCAGCCCATGGTGAAGGTGTCAAACTCCCGGGCATCCACCCGGTCCACCGCGGCGCTGAACTCCATGAAGACCAGGTTCACCTTGATGCCCAGATCCTCCATGTTCTGCTGGAAGAGCAGGGCCATCTGCTCCGTCTGCCGGCTGCCCTCGGGCACCAGGAACTCAAACTCCAAGCGCATGCCATCCTTTTCTAAAACGCCATCCGGGCCGGGCTGCCAGCCAGCTTCCGCCAGGAGCTCAGCCGCCCGCTCGGGGTTGTAGTCGTAGGTGTCGATGCCCTCGGAGGTGTAAGCCCAGGAAGCGGTGGGCATGGGGGCGTTGGCCACAATCCCGAAGCCTTCCCGGATGATATCCACATAGGTCTGGCGGTCAAAGCCGTAGGTGATGGCCTGGCGCACCGCCCGGTCTGCGAACCTTTCCTGGCGCATGTTGAAGCAGATGTAGTTGTAGCTCAGTTCCTCGTAGACGTAAGTGTCAATCCCTTCCATGGCGTCCACCTGAGCGAACTGATCCGCGGAGATGGCCACATAGTCCACCCTGTTTTGCTGCAGATAGATGGGGATGGCATCCTGGGCCACCTTCTGGTAGACCAGGGTGTCGATGTTGGGCCGCCCTAAAAAGTAATCCTCGTTGGCCTCCAAGATCACGTGCTGGTCCGTCAAAAACTCCACGAACTTGAAGGGGCCGCTGCCGATGGGGTTGAGGTTGAAGGGCGCCTGCTCCAGCTCGCCCACGGGGATATCTTCCAAAAGGTGGGCGGGGAGAATCCCGTAGCCAAAGGAAACCAGCAGGGGCGCGTGGGGCTCTTCCACCTTGAACTTGATGGTGTAATCATCGATGACCTCAATGCCCGGCACCGTATCGGTCTTGCCTTCCTTGTAGTCTTTGGCCCCCACCAACATGTTGAAGTTGCTGTAGCGCACACCGGTGTACTCGGGGTGCAGGATGGTCATGTAGGTAAAGGCCACATCTTTGGCGGTGAGCTCCACCCCGTCGTGGAACTTAATGCCCTCGTGGAGGTAGAAGGTGATCTCTGTGCCGTCTTCAGAGATCTCCCAGGACTTGGCGATCCTGGGCTGGGGCTGCAAATTGCGGTCGATGTAGATCAGGCCGTCGTAAACCACATCGATCACCAGCCCATCGTACACCTCAGTGTAGAGGATGGGGTTAAACATGCCCCGGGGGTTCACCGTGATCCCGTAGCGGAACGTCCCACCCTGTTTAGGGGCTTCCTGGGCCGCGGCCGCAACGGATAGACACAACAGCAAAAGCACAACCATCAGCCATCTGCGCAAGGTGTAACCCTCCCTTGTTTGGTAGTAACTTCCTTCCTTTATTCTACCTCTAGGGGCACATTCCTTGTGAAAAATCTCCTTTTCAGGCACTTTTCCCACGAAATTGAGAGCTGTCAAAATTGTAAGAACCCTTTGAGCTGGAAAAACCCCAGGGGAGAAGTCTCCACCTGGGGTGAATCGAAAGCTTTTCTTCATTCGCTGTGTTTTCTGGCCAGATACTCCTTTACCGCCTGGACGCTCTCCGCGGCCGCTGTCCAGGTGCCCACTTCAATCATGAGCACGCCCGAGAAATCATCCGCGAGCAAAAGGTCCAGGGCCTCGTCTACGGGGAATACGCTGCGGCCCACCGCCTGGTGATCCTGGAGGGCTGCCCGGCCGTCCTTTTGGGTGCGCTCCACCACTCCGTGGAAGTGGAACTCCCGGATCAGCTCCCGGTAGTCCTCCACCACCCGCCTGGGATCGGCACCCTCCAGGAGGAGATGCCCCACATCACAGCAGATCCCAAGTTCCAGCTCCCTGGCGAGGGCAAAGGGCTTTTGGTAGCCGCTTTTGATGTTTTCCACCAGGAGCTTCTCCCTAGGAGCGGTCTCCAAAAGAAGCTCCAGGCCCTTTTTGGCCCTGGCGTAGAGGGCCTCAACCAGCTTTCCCTGAAGCTCTGTGCCCCAGTGAGCCTTAGCTTCCACCTGCTTGAGCAAAGCTTCCGTAAGGTGCAGCACGTAGTGTTCCACCTTTAGCTCTTCTTCTAAGCGGTGGATGATCTCCCGGTAGCTCTCTACGCTGGCTTCCCAGATGGGCTGGGCCAGGGAGGAAAGATCCAAACCCCGAAAGGGTAGATGCACCGTGTAACCCACCCCGGATCTGGCCTGGTAATCCGCGAGAGCCTTGATAGTCCGCTCCGTGAACAGCTGCGGGCAGATCACCAGCATATTGGCGGGGAGCTCCACCAGATCCACCCCCAGCTCCCCGTGGAGGCGCTGCACCTGTTCCACCAGGCTGAGATCGTCCAGGTCAGCAAGGACATTGAGGACCAGGTGGTCGCCACTGAAAAGCTCCACCGTGTTGACGCCCAACTTCACTTCCGCCACTTCCCTTCTGCCGGGGCCGGTGCCGCGCCCTCCCGGGGCATCCCCAGCAAGACCAGGGCGAAACCGGCCGCGGTAATCAAGCTCAGTAAAATCCACAGGAGGTTGTAGGATAGAGCCGCCACGCCCCCCAGGAGCATGGCTCCCCCGGACATCCCCAGGTCGATGCAGTTGTTGTAAAAAGTAACCGCCTGGGCCCGCTCCCTTTCTTTCGTCTTGTCGGTGACCAAAACCAAAAGCGCGGTGCTGGCCGCCCCAAAGCCAAACCCGATGCAAAGCCCGCAGCCCGCAAGGGGAAGATACCCGCCGAGCCGCACCAAGCCCACCAGGCCCAAGCTGAGCAGGGGCAGGGACCAGAGCACCACCGCCCTGCGCCCAAAGCGATCCGACAGCACCCCGGCCCCGTAACCCCCCAGGGTATAGGCCAGGGAAAAGGCGGCGAAGTAAATGCCGAACTGGGTGAGCCCAAGCTTCTGGGTGTAGAGGGGCAGAAAAGAGGAAAGCCCGCCCAAAGCCGCGGCGGCCGCGGCCACCCCCAAACTGGCGCTCACCACCCAGCGGTTGGCTAAAACCTCCCGCCAGGGCACGGCGGCCTGCCCCTGCCCTGCGGCGCCCTGGGGCTCTTTCAGGAGCACCTGCCCCGGCACCATGGCCAGGCCCAAAAGGCCCGTCCCCACAAAGAAGGCGGCATAGCCCCACTTCGCGGAAACCCACTGCCCCAGGCTCGGCGCCCCCGCCATGGCCAGGCCCGTCACCACGCCATAGAGCCCGAAAAGCCGCCCCCGCTTTTCCGGAGGGGCAGAGGCAGCCAGGACAGTCTGGCTGGCGGTGATAAAGGCGGCCAGGCTCACCGCATGGTAGATGCGCACCGCCGCCAGATACCAAAGGCCCAGGTCAAGGAGGTAGAGCAGGGGCGCCGTGCCCGCGGAAAGGACCGCCGCGGCCAAAAGCCACTTCTGTCCCCTGCGCTCCGCGGCTTTGGTGAGGAAGAAGCGGAGCACTACGGCGCTGAGGGAAAAGAGGCCCACCAAAAGGCCCACTACCCCCTCCCCCCCTCCCCGGTAAACCACATAGAGGGGAAAAACCGCCACCATGGCGTTATAACCCGCGAAAAACAAAGCCGTGTTAATTAGGATAAGTGCAGCATTTCTCTTCCCTGGGCTCAACGCATTAACTCCTTCGTGGCAGCGTAAAGTGCCTTGTACTTAGCATACAGCTCTTCATACACAGCCTGCCTGCGGGGTGTGAAAACCTGCTTGGTGCGCACATATTCCCGGGCCAGGTCTCCTTCGGATCGCTTTTCCACCGCCAGGGCGCAGAGCAAAGCGCCGCCTAAAAGCGCACCATCGGCCAGTTCCAGCTGCTCATAGGTCAGGCCCGTAACATCCGCCTTGATCTGGTTCCACAGCCCAAGCCGGGAACCTCCCCCGGTGGCCCGGGCCGAGTGGGGGGTTAAACCCATAGCTTCTAGATGCTCCACATTGTGCCGGATAGCCAGGGCGCACCCTTCCAGAACAGCCCGGAGGAAGTGGGCCCTGGTGTGCTCAGCGGTGATCCCGAAAAAGACCCCTTTGGCCCCCTCATCCCAGAGGGGGCTGCGCTCTCCCGTAAGATAAGGAAGGAAAAGCAGGCCATCTGCCCCGGGAGGAACTGCGCGTAAGGCTTCCTCCAGCTCATGGTAACGTACCCCGCCGCCCAGCTGCCTGAGGGCCCAGGCCAAAGTGCCTCCCCCGGAAGAGAGCGGCAGGATGCAAAGCTCCCGCTCCGGAATCACATGGGGCACCGCCCCTTCCACCCCGCTCCCTTCCCCGAGGCAGCAGCTGAGGCAGGTGGAAGTTCCGGTGGCATCCCCGAACTGCCCCTCCTCCACCAGGCCTGCCCCCAGGGCCTCCACGTAGGCATCGATGCCCCCCGCCACTACGGGGATCCCCGGGGCGAGGCCCAGCTCCTGGGCCCGCTTTTGGGTCTTTCCCACCACTTCCCAGCTGGGGCAGGGGCGGGGCAGCTTGCCGCTCTCCAGTTCCCCGATGGCCTGGGCCCGGCTGAAGCGGGCCGCGGGCAGATCGATCACAAACTCCCCTGTGAGCCAGGCGATGAGAAAATCCTTGGGCTGGAGAAAAGCCCTGGTTTGGGCGTAGATCTCCGGCCGTTCCTCCTTCAGCCAGAGCATTTTCGGCTCAAAAAAAGAGGGATCGAAAAACTCGCCCGTCTGCTCCCTGAGCTTTTCCGCCTGGCGCACCGCCCGGCGGTCCCGCCAGGTGAGACAGGGAAAGAGGGGGCGGCAGTGGGAGTCCACCGGCACCAGGGAAGGGGAATGGCTGCTCAGGCCCACCGCTTGGATCCGCTCCGGGCTGGCCCCCGCCCGCTGCAAGAGGCGGGGCAGCAAAACCGCCAGGCCCTCGAGCCACTCCCGGGGGTCCTGCTCCGCGCAGGGGTCCGCCTGGGTCAGCTGCAGGGGGAGCTGCTCCACCCAAAAGGAACCTCCCTCACAGAGGGCCGCCTTTAAGCTGCTGGTTCCAATATCCACCGCCAGGTACACAGCTATCCCCCATTCACCAGCATGACCTTGAGGGCCCGCTGCTCCGCGGAGAGGTTGATGCCCCGCTCCGCCTCTTCCAGGGGCAGGGTATGGGTGATCAGGCGCTCCGCATCCAGGCGCCCACCGGCCATGAGCTGCACCGCCCGGCGGTACTGGATATGAGTAAAGCCGAAACTGCCCACCAGGGAAACCTGCTGGTAATGGATGAGTCCCGCATCGATGCTCACCGCGGTGCCTGAGGGCAGACCGCCGAACATGTTGATCACCCCGCCCGGCGCCACATAGCGCTGGGCCTCTTCCACCGCTTCCCGGGTGCCCACACAGACCAAGACCGCCTGGGCCAGCGCGCCCCCGGTGGCTTGCTTGATCACTTCCAGCAGATCTTCCTTCTCCGGATGCACAGCCCGGGCCCCGATTTCCGCGGCCTTGGCCAGCCGCGCTTCATTGTACTCGCTGACGATCACCTGGCCCGCGCCCTGCGCGAGCGTGGCCTGGGCCGCGAGAAGGCCCATGGGCCCCGCCCCCATAATCAAAAGGGTTGCCCCCAGTTCCAACCGGCAGTCCTCCAGGCCGTTGAGCACGCAGGCCACCGGTTCAGCCAAGGCTCCCGCGGCAAAGCTCATCCCCTTCGGCAGGCGCACCGTACCCCGCTGGATCACTTCTTTGGGCACCGCCACAAACTCGGTGAAGGCGCCGCTGGCCACCCCGCTCTTGTTTTGGCAGAGCTCGTAGTGGCCCGCCTGGCACAGGGGGCAAAACCCGCAGGGGACGTAGGGGGCAACCGCAACTCTATCGCCCACCTGGAAGCCCTCTACCTGGGAACCTACCTCGGCAACCACCCCGGCAAACTCATGCCCTAAGATGCAGGGGGGCTGGAAAAAGCGGTGACCCCGCAGATAGGTCTTCACATCGGTGCCGCAGATCCCGCTGGCCTTAACCTCCACCAAGATCTCCTCAGGCCCGATGGTGGGCCTGGGCACTTCCTCAATGGTCATCTGTTTTGGTCCGTGGTAAACCGCAGCCTTCACTTCCCATCACCCGTTCCGCCGTGCACCAGCTCCACGATCTTTTTGGTATACCCTTCCGGATCCGGCGCCTGGAAGATGTTACGCCCGATGGCCACGCCCGCGGCCCCCGCCTGCAGGGCCTTTTCGATGTTGGTGAAGATATCAGCGCTCTTAGGCCCGCCGGCCATGACGATGGGGATGGGGCAGCTTTTCACCACATCGGCGAAGGCGTCGCCGCAGTAATAGGTTTTGATCACATCCGCGCCCAGTTCAAACCCGAGTCGGGCGCACACACCCACCCACTGCGGATCGTAGCTGTGGTCAAACTGGGGAAGGAGCTCCGCCACAACGGGGATGCCCAGCCGCGCCGCTTCCTCCGCTGTTTTGCCCAGGGTGGCCAGCATGGCATGCTCCTGGGGTGCACCCATGATCACCATCACGCAGACCGCATCGGCCCCCAGGCGCACCGCTTCCTCTACGGAGCAGGTGGGCAGGTGGTAACTGGCATCCGGTGCAAAGGGGCTGCATCCGCCGGTGATGCGCATGATCAGCCCAGCCTTCCCCCCGTAGGCCTCCTGGGCCTCCCGGGCAAAGCCGGGATGGGCGATGATGGCATCCGCGCCTCCCCGCACCACCTTGGCCGTGATTTCCTTCGGCACCTCCAGCCCGGGCACGGGGCCCATGAAGCCCGCGAAATCCAGGGCGCTGATCACAGCCCGGCCATCTTCCTTAAAGATCCGCCTGAGGCGAACTGCTTTTCCGCTCATGTCTGCATCCTCCTATCTGCTGTGCACTGCCACACTCGGTGGGCATACTCTTGCAAGTCGATTCCGTTCACTGCCTCGATTTCTTTCCACATTTCCTTAGGAAACACTTCCACGCCGTAGTGGGCCCCCAGCAGGGCGCCGAGCATGGAGGCGATGGTATCCGTATCTCCCCCGATATTCACCGCAGCCAGCAAACGCTCCATGGGCTCTTCCGGCCGGGCAAAGAGGGCCAGGACCACCGGTACGATCTCGTGGGGCACCATATCTACCCCCACTAGGTCATAAAGCTCCCGCCCCGCGCCGGGAAGATCCGGCGCCGCCAGGGACAGCTCCACTGCCCAGCGGATCCGCTTGGCAAGGGAAGGGCCAGGATAAGGCTTGCCAAAGGCCCGCCCCCGTTCCGCCCCCCAGCAGGCGGCCTCCAGGATCGAGTCCCGGTGGGCATCCGGCTCGAAGCTTTCCACCAGGGCGCAGGCGAAGGCTGCCGCTCCGGAAATGGCCTGGCTGGTGCCGTGGGTGGGCATGCTCACTTCAGCAGCTGTGCGCACCGCCCTTTCCCGATCTCCCAGGCAGGCCAGGGCCACGGGGAGCATGCGCATGGCGCCGCCGATGGTGGTGCCAAAAAACCCTGTCTGCCGCGGGTCTTCCCCGTCCAGCAAGCGCTGCAGGGCCTTTTTGGAGCTGGGCCCTAGATAAGTGGAACCAAAGACGTTTTTCTCGCGGGCCCACTCCATCAGAGACTCCGCCGCGACCTCCGCATCCAGCCGGCCGTGGCGGAAAAAGGCATCAAGCAGGGCCAGGGTCTGTTCTGTATCGTCGGTGATCTGTCCCTTAACCAGATGAGTGCTGTGATAGTGCTGTGGGTGGGGGGCCCGCAGCTCCCGGACCATCCCGTAAACTTCCCGGATGGCCTCCTGGGTCATGAACTCCGTGGGCATGCCCAGGGCATCGCCTAGGGCCACCCCCACCAATGAACCGAGGATTTTGTCCTTCATAAACTCTTCTCCCTTCCCTGCCCTGGTGAAGACAGGCTCCGCCAGAGGGATCCGACGGAGCCTGCCGCAAGTGTACTACCTGTTGCGCTCAATCTCCTCTGCCATCAATCTCACCAGCTCGTCCGCGGCCTCTTGGGGAGTTTGGGCTTTGTACTCCACCTGGGAAATCAAGTTAACCAGGTATTCGTCCAAAGCGCCCAGCTCCCAGAAGTGCTCCATGGAGACCACATACTCCAGCTGTTCAAAGGCTGCCCGGTAGTAGGGCTGTTCCTCAAAGAGCTGCTGGATCTCAGGGCTTTCCAGCACGCTCTTGCGCACGGGCACATAGCCTGTTTGCACGGTCCACTTAGCCACGTTTTCCGGCTGCAAGAGCCAGGTGAGGAACTCCCAGGTGGCATCCTGCCTCTCCGGAGTGGAGGGGAACATGGTCAGGGCCGCGCCCCCCAGGGTGACCGCCCTCTGCTTGTTGCCGGGGAGCATGGCGGTGTCAAAGTCGAATTCCACGGTCTGGGCAATGGTACCGATACCCGCGGTCGAGTCGAAGAGGAATGCCTGGTTGCCGGCGATGAAGTGGTCCCGGGCCCGGTCATGCAGTCCAGCGGGCATGAGGCCCTGGTCAACCAAGGAGACCCAGAACTCGATGGCTTCCACCGCTTCCGGCTCATTGATCAGGGCTGCGCTGTAGTCTTCATTCATGAGCTGGCCGCCGTTTTGCAGGATGAAGCCCTTGAGCATCCAGTCTTGGTTGCGCATGTTGATAGGTACGAAGTTGCGCAGACGCTCCTGGGCAGCCCAATCCCGGAGATGAATGGCCATTTCCACCAGCTCATCCCAGGTCTCGGGGGCCTTGGGCTCCAGGCCAGCCTGGCGCAGGATGTCTTTGTTGTAGAAAAGGACGGGAGTGCTGTTGTTGAAGGGCAGGCTGGCGATGCACCCATCGTATTTGTTGTAGTTCCAGAACTCTTCGTAGAAGTCGTCCATATCCAGACCCTTGGGGCCCCGCAGGTACTCATCGATCAGGTAGTTGCCCACCCGGCCGGTGAAGAGCGGCGCCGCAGGGATCACTCCCCCGTCGGGCAGAGTGTTCGCCGCGAGGCTCGCGGTCACCTTCTGCGCCGTTTCGCCGTAGCCGCCTGTGTACACGGCATCCACAAAGATCTCATCCTGGGAAGCGTTGAACTCCGCCACCATCTCCTGGAAGACCCGGCCGGCGTTCCCGCCCAGGGAGTACCAGAAGGTGATGGTGGTCTTGGCCAGGGCAGTGGACACTCCGGCCAAAAGCAGTGCTAGAGCCAGCACCAATACAGCCGCTTTTTTCATTGAACAGTCCCTCCTTAAGATTGCTAACCTTTAATCCCGCTTTTTGCTATACCCTCAATAAACTGCTTCTGGGCTAAGAAGAAGACAATCAGCACCGGCAGCATCACAATGAGCGAGGCCGCCATGAGGTAATGCCACTCACTCCCCCCTCCCTGTTGTGATACGAAGTAGCGCAGACCAATGGGCAGCGTGCGCATCTGATTGGAGTTGATCACAATCAGAGGCCACAGGTAAGAGTTCCAGGAACCGAGAAAGCCAAACAGGGCCACACTGGAGATGGCTGGTTTAGATAGGGGCATGATCACCGCGAAGATGAAGCGCAGTTTAGAGCAGCCATCCATAATGGACGCTTCCTCCAGTTCCTTGGGAATGGTCAGGAAAAACTGCCGGAGGAGGAAGACGGAAAAGGCGGTGGCCAAAAAGGGAACGATCAGGGATTTATAGGAATCGATCCAGCCCATGCGGCTCATGACGATGTAGGTTGGGATCAGGGTGACCTGGGTGGGCACCATCAACGTCGCCAGAAAGAGCATGAAGATCTGATCCCGGCCCGCGAATTCCATCCGGGCAAAGGCATAGGCGGCCAAAACGCCGGTGAGCACCTGGCCCGCGGTGGTGATCACCGCCACGATGGTGCTGTTCACATAGAAACGCCCAAAGGGAGCCAGCTTCCACACTTCCAGGTAGTTGCGCCACTGGGGCTCGTCCGGAATCCAGCGTGGTGGATAGCGAAACACCTCGTGGTAGCCCTTAAGGGAAGTGGAGACCATCCACAGGAAAGGCAGAACCATGGCTGCGCCCAGGGTAAGGAGCACCAGATGAATGATGAGCTTCTTCACAAGCGTTCTCCGCATGGCCTGACCTTCTTTCTAGTTGTAGTGGACGCGCTTTTCCAAGAAAAGGCGCTGCAGCAAGGTGAGCAGTAAGATGAACAAGGAGAGAAGCACCGAAAGGGCGCTGGCTTCCCCGAAGCGGAAGGAGTTAAAGGCCTGCTGGTAGATGAGGTAGACAATGACCAAGGTGCTCTTTAAGGGCCCTCCTCCGGGGGTCATCACATCGATCTGGGTGAACACCTTAAAGGAGTTGATCACCCCCATGATCAAGACGAAATACATGGTGGGGGAAAGCTGCGGCAGGGTGATGTACCAAAACTGCTGCCTGGGCGTGGCACCGTCGATGGCCGCCGCTTCATAGAGGCTGGGATCGATGTTCTGCAAACCCGCCAAGAAGAGGACCACGTTGTAGCCCAAACCCTTCCAGACGCTCATGATGATCACCGAGAGCATGGCCATCTTGGGATCGTTGAGCCAGCGGTAGGGTCCCAAGCCCACAAAGCTTAGTAGGTAGTTCAAAAGCCCGTCAAAGGGGTCATACAGCCACATCCAGACCGCACTCACCGCCACAGTGGCGGTCACCACCGGCGTGAAAAAGACGGTGCGGTAAAAGGAAAGTCCCCGGATCTTTTGGTTGAGCAGCAGGGCCACCCCCAAGGAGATGCAGAAATCCAGGGGCAGCTGCACCCCTACGAAGTAAAAGGTGTTGCGCACCGCGATGAAAAAGTCTTGGGACTTGAAGATCCTGGCGTAGTTTTTGAGCCCCACAAAGCGCATGGGATTGATCAGATCCCACTCAAAGAGGCTGAGGTAAAACGCCATGGCCACCGGGATAAAGATAAAAAAGATCATGATGGCGGAGGCCGGGGTCAAAAAGGTGTAGCCCACCAGCGCCCTTTGCACCGCCTTTTTCCGCGCCCTCCGGCGCTTGGCCTTAGCCTCCAGCGTATAAGCATCCTGCACGGCTCGTACCCTCCCTTTCCCCTCAACCGTTGTGCTTCAGGTAGAACTTGGCTTTATCGCCGCGAATCAAGGAGAAGCAGATTTCCACAATATCGTTGTCCGCAGTGTAGGCGTGGCGCTCCACCAAAAGCGCTGGGCTGCCCGCCGCTGTACCCAAGACCTCCGCTTCCGCCTGGGAGAGGATAACCGGCTCGATGAAGTCCTCACCCCAGCTGGGGGTAACCCCGTATTTCTCCACCAAAACCAAGTAAAGGGAGTCGGTGAGCTCTTCCCGCTCCAAACCTGGGAACAGGTGGGCCGGTAGATAGGAGGTGGCCAGCAGAATCGGCTCCCCGTCCAGATAGCGGAGGCGCTTGAGCCTAACCACAGGCTCCCCCGGCTCTAGGCCCAGCTTTTGGGCGAGCTCCCGCTCTGCTTCGCTCAGCAGCTTGCTTTCCAGCACCACCGTGGAAGGGGCAAAACCCAGGGCCCGCATGTTGGCGGTGAAGGAATCCAAGGTGATCCGCTGGCGGTCCTTGGGGTCGGCCACGAAAGTACCTTTACCGTGGCGGCGGTAAACCAGCCCTTCCCGCACCAAACCGTCGATGGCCTTGCGGATGGTGGCCCGGCTCAACCCGTACATCCTCTGCAGCTCCGGTTCCGAGGGAATCTGCTGATGGGGTTTGTAGGTGCGGTTGGTGATCTGTTCCCGCAGAATCTCCTTGAGTTGATGGTACAAAGGGATCACGCTGTCCTTGCTGACACTGCGCATGGCTGTTTACAACCCTCCTGAGGCGCCACATACACACATGGGCACATCCTGTTGTCTACTTGTGCGTACAAGTTGTATCTTCATTATTCGTGCCCCCCGCTTCAAGTCCTTCTTACCCAACGAATATTTTTCACACCTACTTTGCACCCACCTGCCTGGACAAAAAAAGCCACCCTGGGCTGTGTTGCCCAAGGTGGCACTTAGGTAAGCTACGCCGGTTCATGATCGCTGCAGGCCCGCAGCCCCTCCGGCGGGCCGGTAAGGGCCAGCCCCGTTTGGGGGTCAAAGATGTGCAGATGCTCCACTTGGGGCTCGATCCCCAAAACCTCCCCCCTCTCCACCGGGAAGGTGGCGGGCACCAAGACCCTCAAGGACTGGTCGCCGAAGCGGAAGTCCAAAAGCTTATCCCGGCCCAAAAACTCCACCAAAAACACCTTACCCCGCCAGGGGGCCCTGCCCCGCTCCCAGGTGATGGTGAGATGCTCTGGCCTGATGCCCAAGATCAGCTTCTGGCCGGGGCTCTTTTGCAGGCCTTTGGCCGCCAGGGGCGGCACGGGCAGGCGCAGGCTCCGGCCGCTGCGGAAGTAGCAGCGGCCCTCCTGGTACTCCAGCTCCCCTTGGAGCAAATTCATGGGGGGATCCCCTAAAAATGAGGCCACAAAGAGGTTGGCCGGCTGCTCCAAAAGCTCTTTGGGGGTTCCGTACTGCTGCAGAACTCCTGCCTTGAGCACCGCCACTTGGTCCGCCATGGTCACCGCCTCCACCTGGTCATGGGTGACCAGGATGGTGGTGATCCCCAGCTCCTGCTGGATGCGCTTGATCTCCGCCCTGGTCTCCAGGCGCAGCCGGGCATCCAGATTGCTCAAAGGCTCATCCAAAAGCAAAAGATCCGGCTTTTTCACCAAAGCCCGGCAGAGAGCCACCCGCTGCTGCTGTCCGCCTGACATCTGCCCTGGTTTCCGATCCAGGAGATCTCCGATCTGCACGACCTCCGCGATTTCCTCCACTCTTTTTTGGATCTCCGCCTTGGGCAGCTTCTTGAGTTTCAGGGGAAAGGCGATGTTCTCAAAGGCGGTCATGTGGGGGTACAGGGCGTAGCTTTGGAAGACCAGCCCCACATTGCGCAGCTGGGGCGGGATGCCGTTCACCTGAAGATCGTCGAAGTAGATTTCACCCTCCGTGGGTTTGTAGATCCCCGCCAGCATGAGCAGTATGGTGGTCTTACCGCAGCCGCTTGGGCCCAGGAGAGCTGTGACCTTCCCGTGGGGTATATCCAAACAAACGTTATTGACCGCGGTCACTGAGCCAAACCGCTTGGTGATGTTCTTTAGTCGGACATTGGCCACCTAGATCAGCCTCCTTTCCTTCCACCGATGCTCACCTGCATCAGGTACTTCTGGGTAAAGAGGAAAAAGAGCAGAACCGGCAGGATGTAAAAGAGTGCCGTGGCCGCCAGTAAGCCATAGTCCAGGAACTGGAAGTCGCCCACAATGGAGTTCACATAGCTGGAAAGGGTCCAGCTCTCTTTGTTCTGGAGAAAGGTGATCACAAAGATGTACTCTGACCAGCCATTTAAAAAGGAGAAAATGGCCAGCGCGGCAATACCCGGTTTCACCTGGGGCAGCACAATCTTCCACAGCGTCTTCAGCCTAGAAGCCCCGTCCACCAACCCCGCCATCTCCAGATCCCAGGGCACCCCGTCGAAAAAGCCCTTCATGATCCAAATCCCCAAAGGCAGCATCAGCCCCGTCTTGACCAGCAGCACCCCCACGATGCTGTTGAGCAGCCCCAGGCTCCTGAGTACATAGTACAAAGCGATGAGCAGTGTAATCCCCGGAAAAGAGTGGAGGATAAGGGTGGAAGCCAAAAGAAAACCCCGGGCCCTGAACTTGAGGCGGGCGATCACGTAAGCGGTGGGCGTGGCAATCAGGATCATCAGCACCGTCATGCCGCAGGCCAAAAGCAGAGTGTTCCAAGTGGTGCGCCAAAGATCAGGGTAGTACCTGCCTGGCAGTTCCCACAAAAAGCGGAAGTTCTTCAGGGTCCACCTCTGGGGAATGACCCCGTAGACGAGCTTGTCGCTGAAGGAGTTCAAAACCAACCAGCCGTAGCCGCAAAGGAGGGGCAGCGAAGCCAAGACCAAAAAGGCATAGATGCCCCAAGTGAGCAGACGCTCCCGGCGGCGCTCCCTCTTGGCGGCCCGGCCCAAGGCTGCTTGGCTGAGAGGCTCTTTAGCCATCTACATCACCTCAATCTTGGGCTCGCCCATCATCTCCCGGAAGCGGAAGATGCGCCAATATATAATGGAAGCAACTGCGCTGAAGAGCACCAGCACCATGGTGAGCGCGGTGGCGTAGCCGAAGTTGTAGGAGGCGTAGTAGCCGCCGAAGGCCTGGTTGTAGGCGTAGAGCGACCAGACCGTGGTCCGGTAAAAGGGTCCCCCGCCCGTCAGGATCAAAATGTACTCATAGGAAGTCAAAAGGGAAAGGGTTTGGTAGGCAGTGACAAAAAGCAGCTGCCAGCGCACGAGGGGCAGGGTAATGTGGCGCACCCGGCCCAGCCAGCCCGCCCCGTCCACCGCGGCGGCCCAGTTGTACTCCTGGGAAATGGAGGTGATGGCGGAGTAGAAAAGGATCATCCCAAAGGACGCTCCGATGATGCCGTTGGTGATGATGATTACCGCCTTGGGAAACTCGCTGAGCCAGCTGACGGGGCTGCGTCCGAAAAGATCCAAAAGGCCGTTCAAAAGCCCGTGGCGGGTGGGATCCAAGATCCAAAGCCAAATTACCCCGTAGACAATGGGCGGGGTGAAGCGGGGCAAAAGCCACAGCGCCCGGAAAAAGAGGCTCACCTTCTCACTGTGCCGTTCGGAGATATACGAGGTGGCCAGGGCTAGAAGCAAGCCGAAGCTGACGTTGAAAAGTAAAAGGGTGCCGAACACATACAAAACAGTATTCCAAAACACCCTGCTCAAAATGGTATCTTTAAAGATCTGCACGTAGTTCTTCCAGCCCGCGAACTCCCAGATCAAACGGTGGTTCATCTCCGTAAAGCTCATGGCCCCGGTGAGCAGACCCGGGACCAGGTAAAAGACGGCGGTGATCAGCAGGGCTGGAAGTAGGAGCAGGAAAATCAGAAAGCGGCTGCGCCTTGCCATCTCCTCACCTCACTTGGCGAAGCGAGGGACTGCCTAGAGTCCCCCGCCTGCTTCCCTGTTGCTTAGCGGACCAGCACATCTTCCCCGGCCACCTGCTGCATCCTCTGGACGATGAGCTCAACGCCCTCATCCGGCGTGAGCGCGCCCACCTCCACACCGCTGATGGCCTCGTGGAGCACAGTGGCGTAGTGTCCGGAGGCCGGATGCGCGGCCATGAAGATCTGCTGGGGCAGCAGCTCACTGGCTGCGGCGAGAAACTCACTTTCCACAAAGGGGGCAAAAGCGGTCTGGGACCTTCTGATGGCCAGTTTCGCCGCGGCCAGGGAATGCCTGGTGTTGAGATCCACATCAGAAGCGATGGTGATCAAAAGAAAAGCCAGGTCTTTCTTGTCACTGAGCTGGGTAACCATGTAAGCTACCGGATGGCCCAGCTGGTTGGGCCTGCCCGCTTCACTGCCCGCGGGGATCAAACTCCAGGTGAGGTTCTCCCAGAGCTCCCCTTCGGGGATGCCCAGATCCCGCTGCCACTCGGCCCAGTTCCACATGCCGCCGGTGATATTCACCCCGGCACTGCCCTCTTCCGCGGTGGCCCGATGCACCGCCGGCCAGGGCCAGGTGGTCATGCCGCTGGGCGTAATCTTGTACTTGTGCACGTTGTCTGCGAAAAACTCCAGGGTCTGCCGGAGAGCAGCCCGATCCACGATCAACTTGCCGCTTGCGGAGTCATAGTACTCACCGCCAAAGGCCACCACGAACTGGAAGAAATCCGGGCCCTCGGTGGGTCTGTGCAGCAGGCCGTAATCCACCAGGCCAGCTTCCTGCATGGCCTGGGCCAGCTCCTGCAGATCCGTTAGGAGAAACTCCTTGTTGGCCACCCTCTGGGGGAGGCTGGCAATCTCCTCTTCGCTCCAGCCTAAGGCCCGCAAGTGGTCTTTGCGGTAGTAGACCATGCGCACCTCAATATCCTGGGGCACTCCGTAGATCTGGCCGCCATAGGAGACCGCATCCCACAGGTGCGGATAGAAGTCTTGATAGGTTCCCTCCCAATACTGGGCAATGTAGTGATCTAGAGGTGCAATCCAGCCTGCTTCAGCCCACACGGGGATGTCCATGTGGCTGGAGAGGATGATATCCGGCATGATCGCGGGATCCCCCTCCTCAGCGGTGAGGATGATCCTGCGCCGGAAGCTGTCCCAAGAATCGGTCCAAAAATCCGCCTCCACTTCGACGCGCAGATCCGCCCCAGCCGCCTCCAAGATCTGGTTGAGGCGCTCCGCTGCGGCAATCAGGTTCTCTGCGCGGTGAAAGGCGGGTGTGTCGGGACCTACGGTCCAAGCCCTGATGGTAATTACCTCGTTCGCCGCAACCCCTACGTGCCACGCAACCAGGAAGGCGGCGACGAGCAGCAAAGCCAAAACAGCTCGTTTCATCGCCAGCAATACCTCCTTGAATTTGCATAACATCGGTCTTGCAGTGCGACCCGAGTCGTTGGAAAAGTGAGAACGCGTTCTCATTGTAAAATTATAGCCAGGGACCCTGTTATTGTCAAACAAGGTCAGACCAGCTACTAATACTCGGCCCATCCCTTCCCCAGATTGCCGCTGGATCAGCCGAGCGGGGACCAGTGCAGCACACGGGAAGCCCAGGGATGTCAGCCACCGCTTGGGCGGCCTGCCTTTTCTCTCCCCTCCGGGGCATTGGCAAAATTAGGAGGAATCCAAGGGCGTAAAGAAGAGTTTTGGGACGATTAGAAGTGGCTGCAAGGGGGTGGGTCTGGAAAAGCATTGCGGTTCCGGAACCTTAGTAGCTGGGAAGAGCGTTGAAACAAGGTGAGGAGAAAAGGAGGCGTGACAGATGAAGCGCGCTTTTTGGCTGCTGCTCCTCATTGGCGCTTTGCTCCTTGCCGGGTGCGCTGGCAGCGGATCTTACACCGCCAGCGGATACATCTTCGATGATGAAGGAAATCCCATCGAAGGGGTGGAGCTGGTCCTCAGCGGCGGTTCCAGCGGTACGATCACCACGGACGCACAGGGCTACTGGGAGACTGAGGCCAAGGGCACGGTCACCATCATACCCCGGAAGGAAGGCTATGCCTTTCAGCCCAAAGAGGCCGCGGTGACCAAACAAGAGCCTCAAGCTATCTTCACAGGTGTTACTGGGAAAATAATCGGCCGGGTCTCCATTGCAGGCGAGCCCCCCGGCCGAGAAGTGGTTGTGACCGTTGAATACGGCGAGTCGGGCACTGAGGAAATCCTCACAGATGAAAACGGCGAGTTTAAAATCCCCTTAGACAAGTACCCAGGGGAGGAAGTCTGGATCAGCACCTACGTTCCCGACAGCTTCACCAGCGAGGAGCAGGAGGAGTACGATCTGCTCCGTTGGGTCTACATCTACGTACCCCTAGAGCCAGCTTTTCTGCCGGATCTGGACCTGTACAGCTACGGTCTCAGACTAAAAAAGCCCACCGATGGAGAAGAGATTTCAGGTTTCCCGTACGAAGTGGAGATCAGCCCCTATGACCGAGAGGTGGATAACCTTCTGTACTACCTCTATTTCTACACCTTCGACGACACCTATCTTGGTAGCACTGATGACTTCACCGGAACAACCTTTTCTTTCGATGGCGAGCTCAGCGAGGGAACCGCAGAGCAAGATTTGGATTGGTACCTTGGGGCTGAATTCCAGCAGGATGGCTATTACCTCTTCGCCTACGCAGGTTGGGTCACGGTTTTCTACCGCCCCTAGGCAGATGGAATCCAAAAAGTAAACTATACTCTAGTGAGAGCCGGCCCTTCCGGCTCTCAGCTTTTTTGCCCATGGCGGCTTTTTCCCACGGTCTAAGGAAGCATCGCCAAGAATTCCTGGGTCAAGTAAGGGTCAAACTGGAGGCCCGCCTGGCGGGCGATTTCCGCCTTGGCTTCTTCCAGGCTTAAGGCGGCCCGGTAGGGCCTGTCGCTGGTCATGGCGTCAAAGGCATCGGCCAGGGCCACAATCCGGGAAGCGATGGGTATCTCTTCACCCTTCAGCCCCCGGGGATAGCCCTTGCCATCCCACCGTTCATGGTGGTGGAGCACGCCCACCGCCACATCCACAAGATCCGGTGAAGAGGCAACAATCCGGTGGCCGATCTCGCAGTGGCGCCGCATGGCCTCCCATTCCGCCTCGCTCAGGGGCCCGGGCTTATCCAGGATGCTTTCGGAGATGGCCAGCTTGCCGATGTCGTGGAGCAGGGCCACCAAAGATACGGTAACCACCTCGGCATCGGAGAGGCCCACCCGCTGCGCTAGGCTCACCGCCAGGCGCTGCAGGCTGCGGGCATGCTCTTCCGTTTCATGACTCTTTTCCGCCAGGGCCTGCTGCAAAGAGAGCACCAGCGCGCTGCGGCGGCTTTGGGCGCTGCTGATCTTCTGCTGGTACATCCTGGATTCCGCTTCCCGCAGCACATCGGCTAAGGTCTCTTCGGTGGTGGCTTTGGTGGCCGACCCCAAGGCAATGCTCAAGGCCGCGGCTCCGCTTTGGAGGCTCAGTTCATCGATGCGGGCACAGATCTGCTGCGCCTCCTCAGCATCAGTCCGGGCCAGAAGGAGCACAAACTCATCGCCGCCCCAGCGGATCACCAAATCCCCCGGCCTGGACACGGCCTGGAAAATCTCCGCGGCCTGCTGGAGGTACTCATCGCCCTTTTGGTGGCCCATGGAATCGTTGATGATCTTCAGCCCGTTGAGATCGCCAATCACCACGCTCAAAGGCAGGTTTTCTTCCCCTTCCCACCTGTCCTTTTGGGTCTCCAAGTAGCGGCGGTTGTGCAGCCCGGTGAGGAAATCCCGGTAGACCATTTCCCGCAGCCTGTTTTCCATCAGGCGCCTCTCGGTGATATCCTCAAACACGGTGACAAACCGCCCGGGCCTGGGGCTGTAGGCCCGCACGGAGTAGTACCTGCCCAGCTCCCGGCTGAAGTCTTCCAGTTCCGCAGGCTCTCCGGTGAGGGCCACCCGGCCGTAGGTTTCGATCCAAAACGGCTCGGTACCGGGTAGCACTTCCAAGACGGTGCGGCCGATGAGCTTGTCCGCGCTAAGGCCGGTGAGCTGCTCAAAGGCCCTGTTCACTTCCAAGAAGCGGTAATCCACCGGGCGCCCTTCTTCGTCGGTGATGATCTCATGGAGGGCGATGGCGTTGATGGAAGTTTCCACCAGGGTACGGAAGCGCTCTTCACTGCGGCGCAGCGCCTCCCTTTGGCGGTATTCCTCAGAGACATCCCGAAAGACGAGGATGGCCCCGTGGATGCGGCCTTCTGAATCCTTAACCGGAGCGGCGCTATCTGCGATCTGGTACTCCACCCCATCCCTGGAAAGCAAGCTGGTGTGGTTGGCCAGACCTGCGATCTGTCCTGTGGCCAGCACCTTGTCCACGGGGTCAGCCACGGGCAGCCGGGTTTGGGTGTTGATGGTGCGAAACACTTCCCCCAGCTTCTTCCCTACAGCACTGGTGCGGTCCCACCCGGTCAGCTTTTCCGCCTGGGGGTTGATCATGGTGACCACCCCTTGACCGTCGGTGGCGATTACCCCATCGCCGATGGACTCCAAAATCAGGCGCCAGTAGGCTCCCTCCCCCAAACCGCTCAGGGTGTTCACAGCAAAGGACAGCTCCAGGCGGGCCAAGCGCCCACCGGCAAGCTCCAGGAGCTGCATGTGCCGCTCATACCAGCGCAGGGTTTTCGGGTTGTACCAGGCATCGTGAATCACCTGTTCAGGATGGGCTAGAAGCTGTCCGGTACTCCGGCAGCCGCAGGCCTGGGCATGGGGGCTGCCCTCCCGGCAGCAGGCCTGCCCTTCTTGAAGCTCCAGCTCCTCCTGGGCCAGGCGATTGGCGTAGAGGATGCGCTTGGTGTGCAGCTCACAGAGGTGTACCATGCCCTGCATTTGTTCCAAAACATAGAAGAACAGACTATCCCGCTCGCCCCGGGAATTGATCATCTCCAGCACCGCCTCTCACGGACAAGCATCCCATTTTTCCTTATTTTACAAGCCCTGCGCCTTCTGCGCCAGATCTTTTCACGTGGGCCCCCACCAATTTTTGTTTGGCCCCTCTGACCTGGCCCTTTCCCCCTCTGCTCCTTTCTGAAACCCCTACTGAAACTTTGAAACTTTTTTGAAACCATGGAAGGAGTTTCAGGTTTCGCGGCGTAAAGTGTTAAATGGGTATGAAGGAAAGAACAATTCGGAGGTAAGCATATGGCAGCAGTTACCATCTATGACGTGGCCAGAAAAGCCGGCGTTTCACCCGCCACCGTTTCCCGAGTCTTCAACGACAGCACCTTGGTGAGCAAAACCACCCGGCAGCGGGTGCTCATGATCGCCCGGGAACTGGGCTACACACCGCTCAAGGAGAGGGCAGACAATGGACGCAAAGCTGTGGCCGTGTTCGTCTCCAGCGTGCTCAACCCCACCCTGGCTCAGATGATCAAAGGCGTACAGTCCGTCTTAAGGGTGCACGACCTGCCCATGATCGTCTTCGACAGCGACGGGGGTGTGTCCGATGAGATCAAGTTCCTGGGCCAGCTGAGCAGCTACCCCGTGGCCGGCCTGGTGCTCAGTTCGCCCCACATCTCCAGTGAATACCTGATGGCCGTACGGGAGTTGGGCATCCCCTACGTTCTGGCCTACGGGTATTCCACCGAACCGGATGTGCCCTGCGTGTACATCAACAACCTGGAGGCCAGCTTCCAGGTGATGCAGGAACTCTTTGCCCTGGGCCATGAGGATATCGCGGTGATCACCGGCCCCGAGGGGGATCTGACCATCAGCCGCCAGCGCCTCCAGGGGGTGCGCCTGGCCTATCTAGCTGCCCAGCGGCAGTTGGATGAAGCCCGGATCATCGAAGGCGACTACTCGGTGGAATCGGGTTACCAAGCAGCTGCCAGTCTGGTGGCCAGCGGGCGGCCGCTGCCCACCGCCATCTATGCCTTCAGCGACCTGATGGCCATCGGCGCCCTGCAGGCCCTGCAGGAAGCGGGCCTGCGGGTGCCGGAGGACATTTCCGTCTGCGGCTTTGACGACATCGAGCTGGCCAGCCTGGTGAGCCCCCGCCTGGCCACGCTGGCCCAACCCAGTTTCCAGGTGGGCCAGGAAAGCGCCCAGATCCTCCTGGAGCAGATGGAACGGGGTGAAGTTCGCCAACCCAAGCGCGAGCTGCCCTACCAGTTCGTGAGGGGTCAATCCGTTCAGGACCTGGGAAAACGGCCCAGGGCAGCGGAAGGAGGGATGAACAGGGGTTAACTAAGGAGGGGTAACCAGAAATCAACAACCTTGAGAGGGAGGAAAAAGCGTATGAAACTGTCCCGTTCGTTTTCGGTTCTCCTGCTGCTGAGCGCGTTAGTGTTTCTGGCCGGCGCGTCCGCAGCCCAAACGTTGAACTTCGCCAGCACGCAGTTCAGGCCCATTGAGGAACAGCAGTTTTTCCGCGAGCAGGTGCTGGCCCCCTTTGTGGCCGAGACAGGCATCCAGGTGAACATGATCGCGGAAGAATACGCGCCCTTCTTCAGCCGGCTGCAGGCGGAGGCCAGAACCGGCCGCTTCGAGACGGATGTGTTCGGCACCCTGCACGGTGATTTCCCCGCCCTGCTGGCGGAGGGAATTCCCATGGAACTGCCGGATCCCCAGAGCCTGCCCGGGCGCACCTTCATCGAGGAGCTGGTGAAGCTGGGTCAGGTGGACGGCCAGCAGATCTACGTGCCCTGGACCCAGGCCACCTACCTCATGGCCGCCAACAAGAAGGCCCTGGACTACCTGCCGGAAGGTGCCGATGTGGGGGCATTGACCTACGCGGAACTCCTGGAGTGGGCCAAGAACCTCTATGAAGCCACCGGCAGCGCCAAGCTGGGCCTGCCCGCCGGTCCCCAGGGCCTCTTCGGCCGCATGCTCCACGGCTACCTCTACCCCGCCTTCACCGGCCACCAGGTGCAGAAGTTCGACTCGCCTGATGCGGTGAGCATGTGGTCGTACCTCAAGGAGCTCTGGGACTATGTCCATCCCAGCTCCGCCATTTACGAGAACATGGCCGATCCCCTGCTCCTGGAGGAAGTGTGGGTGGCCTGGGATCACACCGCGCGCCTAGGCCCGGCCATCCGGGAGTTCCCGGACAACTTCGTCCTCTTCCCCTCCCCAGCCGGTCCCTACGGGCGGGCCTTCATCACGGTGATCAACGGCCTGGGGATCCCCAAGGGTGTCCAGGACTTCGACCTGGCCTGGCGACTCATTGACCACCTCACCCACCCCGAAACGCAGGTCATAGTCCTGGAAGGAACAGGCTTCTTCCCCACCACGGTGGAAGCCGCCAGCTATGTGCCCCAGGGGGCCAACAAGCTCTTGGCCGATGCGGTGGCCGCCCAAGCCAGCGCCCCCGATGCCTTAGTCTCGCTGCTGCCCGTGGGCCTAGGCGCCCGGGACGGCGAGTATGTCCCCACCTTCAAGGATGCCTTTGAGGCCATCGTCCTGCGGGGACAGGACATCGAGACAGTGCTGGCCCGCCAGGGAGCCCGCCTGCGGGAGCTGTTTGAGGACACGGGAGCTGATTATCCACAGCCGTAAGGCTGAGGGGGAAGGGGCCCTGGGCCTCTTCCCCTTCTTAGGGGGGTAAATGGTGAGAATACTGCGCAAAGTTCAACTATCCTATCTCCTGCTGGCCCCGACTCTGCTCTTTTTGGTGCTCTTTTTCTTTGTGCCTTTGGTGCAGGTTGTGGGCACGGCCTTCCGCGCCCGGGGAGGCGGGTTCACCCTCGCCCACTGGCAGAGGCTGTTTACCGATATCCACTTCCCGGATGCGCTGAAGAACACGCTGCTTTTGGCCCTGCTGATCATCCCCGCCCAGCTGGTTTTGGCCTTCCTGGCCGCGCTGATCATCAACAAACAGGGCCGGGGCTCCACCGCCCTGCTGTACATCTACGCGATTCCCCTGGGGATTTCCGATCTGGCCGCGGGGCTGATCTGGCTGTCCATCTTCACCGAGCGGGGTTATCTCAACAGCCTCCTGCAGAATCTGGGGTTTATCGAAAGGCCCATATTGTACCTTTCCAGCCGCAGCCCCCAGTGGCTGGTGGCTGCGGTGGTGATCACGGAAGTGTGGCGGGCCACGCCGCTGGTGATGGTCATTCTCCTTTCCGGCCTGCAGATGATCGCCAAAGACTACCTGGAGGCCGCGGAGATCTTCGGCTGCAGCTGGTGGCAGAAGGTGCGCCTGGTGATCCTGCCCCTGCTCAAGCCCAGCATCCAGTCGGCCCTGATCATGCGCACCATCTTGGCCTTCCAGGTCTTCGGGCCCATCGTGGTCCTGGCGGGGCGGCTCCTGCCTGTTTTGGCTTCCGAGTCGTTCCACTGGTACGCCATTATCCGCCATGAGTACATAGCTTCAGCCTATGCTCTGCTGCTGATGGTGCTCTCGGTCTTGGTCACCTGGAGCTACCTGGTGCTGCTGCGCACCAAGGAAGAGCAGCTGGGGGTGATGTAGATGGAGCGCAGAAAACGCGGCCTGGCCCAAGTGCTTTTCTACGGCGGAGCATTGCTTTTGGCCATCTGGACCTTGCTGCCGCTGCTTCTGATCACCCTGGCGGCCTTCACCAGCCGCAGCGAGCTGTACAGCTGGCCCCGCTCCTTCCTTCCCCGGGAGCTTTCCCTGGAGAGCTTCCTCTACTTCGCCAAGGCCCATGGAGTGATGGAGGCCACCCTGCGCAGCATTTTGGTGGCGCTTTTGACCATCTTGATCTCGCTGCTCATCGGTGCGCCCGCGGGGTATGCCCTCTCCCGCTTCCGCTTTCGGGGCCGGGAAGCTTTCCGCCTGGGCATTCTCATGACCCGGATGTTCCCCACATCGCTTCTGGCCATACCGCTGGCGATCATGTACATCAACCTGGGGCTGTACGATACGCTCCTGGGCGTGTCCTTGATGCACGTCACCCTGGCCCTACCCTTTGTGGTCTTGACCACCGCCAGCCTGTTCATGAAGATCCCCTACGACCTGGAGGAAGCCGCCATGACCCTGGGCTGCAGCCGCTTGGGCGCCTTTGTGCGCATCTGCCTGCCCATGGTTACCCCGGGCCTGGTGGCCGCGGCCATCTTCACCTTTGTGGTGTCCTGGAACGAGGTCTACGCCTCCTCCGTGCTCACCCTGCGCAACAGGACTCTGCCCGCGCACATCATGGCCACCCTGGAGGCTTCACCCCTCAACTTCAGGTTTGCCGGAGGCTTCTTCATGACCCTCCCCGCTTTAGTGTTCATCTTCATCATCCGCAAGCGGCTCCTGCATATGTGGGGAGTTGCGATCAACAAGTGAGAGGAGATACTACCCGTGGCTGAACTGCGCTTAGAACGAGTGGTGCGCCGCTTCAAAAACGTGGTGGCGGTAGACAATGTGAACCTGACCGTACGGGATCGGGAGTTCATGGTCCTTCTGGGGCCCAGCGGCTGCGGGAAGACCACCACCTTAAGGTGCGTCGCCGGCCTGGAAAAGGTGGATCAGGGGCGGATCTACATCGGCCCCCGGGATGTCACCGAGCTTCCCCCCAAGGCCCGGGGTATCGGCATGGTCTTCCAAAGCTACGCCCTCTTCCCCCATATGAGCGTGGCGGACAACATCGGCTTCGGCCTCAAGATCCAGGGCCGACCGCGGGAAGAGATCAAGGCTAAAGTGGAGCGGATGGCCAAGCTCCTGCACCTAGACAGCCTGCTGGACCGCTATCCCGCCCAGCTCTCCGGCGGACAGCGCCAGCGGGTGGCGGTGGCCAGGAGTCTGGTGATCGAACCGCAGGTCCTGCTCATGGATGAACCCCTGAGCAACCTCGATGCCATCCTGCGTCTGGAGATGCGGGCGGAGCTCAAGCGGCTGCACCGGGAGATCGAATCCACCACCATCTACGTCACCCACGATCAGGTGGAGGCCTTGAGCCTGGGGGACCGCATCGCGGTGATGCAAAACGGCCGCCTTGTGCAGTGTGCGCCGCCCATGGAGATCTACGATCACCCGGCCAACATCTTTGTGGGCAGCTTCATCGGCACGCCGCCCATGAACTTCTTGGAGGGAGAGCCGCAGGGCCGAAGCGGCCAGCTCCTCATCCGGGGCAGCACGTTCACCGCCCCGGTACCCCCGGCCCTTTGGGAACAGGTGGGCAAGCTGAAGAAAGTGGTGGTGGGTGTGCGGCCGGAGAACATCGAAGTGGTCTTGGCCGCCGAGGCCGAAGCAACCGCGGCCCAGGGCACCGTGGGCGTGGTGGAGCTCTTGGGGGATCACAAGCTGCTCACCGTGGACACCCCGGAGCGGGCCCTGAAGGTGTCTGTGCCCCCCACTGCCCCGGTGCAGGTGGGCCAGGCCTGCGGGCTACGCTGGAAGGAAGATAAGCTGCGCTTTTTCGACCCGGAGACGGGCTGGGCCATTACCGCTTGAGGAGAAAGGTATGTACGAACAGCTCAAGAACACCCTCACTGCCCTTTTGCGGGAAGCACCTGCTGTGCCCCTGTACAAGCAAAACCTTGATAAACCGCTGGATACCGGCTGCGGCTATCTCGCCGCCAGCCTGGGGAGGCTGGGTGAGCTCCGCTCCCTCAGTGCTTACCATGCCCAGCACGGCTGGATGGTGGTGAACACCCTGCCCCCGTTTCCCGCGGACAAATACTTTGAGCCGGAGTTCGTGCGCCAGTACCGCCGGGCCCAGGCAGACCTGGAAGGCCCGGGATTCGGCCTCTTCCCCTGGGGTGAGGTCAAGGACCTCACCTACAGCTGGCTCGGGGGCTGTGTGCCCCTGGTGCAGGGCGAAGTGGATGGCGTGCGCCTGACCGCGGGGAGCTGGGCCCAGGGCCCGGAGGCACCCGCGTTGTTCCAGGTGCTGCTGTGGGAAAACGCCACGGATGAGGTGAAGAGTGTTGCCTTCCACTTCAGCGCCGCGGCGGGCCTGAGCCGCGCCGCCTACGGCCAGCTCACGGAGGGCGGCCCCATCCCCCTCCCCGCTCCAGAACCGCGCTTTTGCTGGGAGGCAGCGGGCACCTTCCTCCTCCAGGACCGGGCACTCCCCGGCGAGCTGCGGGGCCGGCTCTGGGGCGATGCCCCCCAGCAGCTGGTGGAAAGGGCTGACCGGCGGGAGGTCTACCGGGCCACCCTCCAACCGGGCGAAAACAAGATCGCGGTGGCCTGCTACCAGCTCGCGGAGGCTGTTCAACCACTGGAACTGGGGCCTGAACACCTTTTAGCTTCCCTCCGGGCCAAACTGGACAGCTTCCCAGCAAGTCTTGTGCAGCGGGCCAAGGAGGATCCCTGGGCCTATGTGATCATGCGCAATCTTGACTACATCCTCTCCTGCTGCACCGTGCAGCTGGATGACTGGGCCTGTGTGCTCACGGACCATCAGCTCCTGCCCCTCTCCTGGAACCGCGACGCCTATTACCAGCTCCGCCTCCTTAGGGAGTACTACACGGCGTACCAGGCTGAGCTCACTCCAGCCCAGCGCCGCCGGATCCGCACCATCTGCCGGGGGCACCTGCGCTGGCTGTTTGGCAGGGCAGAGCGCACCCCCTTTTGGGCCCGCTCCCACCTGGCCACCGGGGCCCGCAAGGATGCCAGCTTCCAGCTTGATCAGCAGTGCTATCCCCTGCTGGAGCTGGCGGAGCACCATCAAAGCTTTGGCGATGCCGCCCTGGTCCGAGAGCTAACCCCCCAGGCGGAAAAACTGGTGGGGGAACTGCTGAAGCTGGCCGAGCCTGGTAGTCTGCTGCTGCCCACGGAGGAAACGCCGGCAGATGACGCCCTGGACCTTCCCTACCACTTTTCTTCCCAGATCCTCTGGCTGCGGGCCCTGGAGGCCCTTGACTACCTACGGGAGGCCTGCTGCGGACCGAAGCCGAAGTTTGCCGCCCTCCGCCGGCGGCTGCAGGCGGAGATCCGGCGCACTTTCGCCGCGGAGCTGCACAACCGCCGCCTGTTTGCCTATGCGGTGGACCGGCGGGGAGAGAAGCTCTTTTACCACGACGCCAACGATCTGCCCACTGTGCTCGGTCCGGAATGGGGCTTCTGCCACCCCCAAGACGAGCTGTGGCAAAACACCATGGAATTCGCCTTTTCCCCGGCTAACCAAGGGGGCTTTTACCCGGGCAAGTTTGGCGGGCTGGGTTCCATCCATACGCCCCACCCCTGGCCCTTAGGGGATGTGCAGCTTCTGATCCTGGCCAGAGCCACAGGCGATGCCGCCCTGCGGCAGAGGGTCCTGCACAAGCTCCTGGTGCTTCTGCAGGCCGATGGCCTGCTGCCTGAAGCGGTGAGCGCCGCAACGGGCCAGGTGGCGAGCAGGCACTGGTTCTCCTGGCCCGGTGCCGCCCTAGCACTGGAACTTCTGAAGCTGCACGGGAAGGATGAAAACCACAACTAAGGAAATCTGGAGGAGTCTATGGACCTATTTGCTGTAGCAGAAAAACTGCGTTTACTCTACGGAGAAGAGGAGGGCCGAAAAGCCCACCGGCGCCTTGTGCGCCTGGTGGAGGAGTTCCAAAGAGAACCCCGCACCCCCGGCCCAGACTGGCTGCGGGAACGGGATGTGGTGCTCATCACCTACGGGGATTCCATTGTGGAAGAGGGCCTAGCGCCCCTGCGGTCCTTGGCGCGCTTTGCCCGCTCCTTTTTGACCGGACTTGTTTCCGCCATCCACATTCTGCCCTTTTACCCCTATTCCTCCGACGATGGTTTTGCGGTCATCGACTACTGGCAGGTCAGTGATCAGCTGGGGAGCTGGGCGGACATCTCCGACCTGGCCCAGGATTTCGATTTGATGTTCGATGCGGTGGTCAACCACATCTCCGCCCAAAGCCAGTGGTTTCAAAAATACCTGGCGGGGGATCCCGCCTTCCAGGATTTCTTCATCACCTGCGATCCAGGGGCAGACCTCTCCCAGGTCATCCGGCCCCGGGCGCTGCCCCTGCTCACGCCGTTTGTCACCAGCCAGGGGGAAAAGCATCTCTGGACCACCTTCAGCGCAGACCAGATCGACCTCAACTACAAAAACCCCGAGGTGCTGCTGAAGATGGTGGAGCTCCTCCTCTTTTACGTTAAAAAGGGGGCGCGCTACCTCCGCCTGGACGCGGTGGGCTTTCTCTGGAAGGAGCTGGGCACCAGCTGCCTGCACCTGCCCCAGACCCACTGGATTATCCAGATCTTCCGGGCGGTGCTGGATCAGGCGGCGCCTGGAACGCTCCTGATCACGGAAACCAACGTACCCCACCGGGACAACATCTCCTACTTCGGCGATGGAACAAACGAGGCTCATCTGGTGTACCAGTTCCCCCTGCCGCCCCTCACCCTCTACAGCTTCCTCACGGGGGACGCCTCCAAGCTCACCGCCTGGGCCGCGTCCTTAGAACCGTGCTCGAAAAAGACCAGCTTTTTCAACTTCCTGGCCTCCCATGATGGCATCGGGCTGCTGCCGGTGCAGGGCATCCTGGAAGAAGCGGAACTGCAGCTGCTCCTGGACCAAACGCAGGCCCACGGCGGGCTGATCTCCTACCGAAACAGCCCCGCGGGAAGCCTCAGCCCCTATGAGCTGAATATCAGCTATCTCAACGCCCTTTCCCATCCCGAAGAGAGCCCGGAGCTTAAAGCCAAGCGCTTTTTGGCGGCCCACGCCATCCTCCTCTCCCTCCAGGGCGTACCCGGGATCTACATCCACAGCCTCCTCGGTTCCGAAAACTACTGGGAAGGCTATGCCAGTTCTGGGATCAAGCGGCGGATCAACCGGCAAAAGCTGGAACGGGCCCAGCTGGAACGGGAGCTGGCCGATCCCGCTTCCCTGCGCAGCCTGGTCTTCACGGGCTTTGGCAAGCTGCTGAAAACCCGCCGCAGCCAGCCCGCCTTTCATCCCAACGCCCCCCAGCGCATCTTGGATCTGGGCCCCGAACTATTCACGGTGCTCCGGGGCCAAGGACCAGAAGCCATCCTCTGCCTGATCAATGTGACCGGCACAACCCAGCGGAGAAAGCTCGCCGGCATCTCCCCGGACCTGGCGCCGGAGGCGGTGGACCTTCTCACCGGGCGCTCCTTTGCCCTGGACCAGCCCCTCACACTGGAACCTTACGAAATACTTTGGCTGAAAAGCCGGCCATAAAGCCGCAAGCCGCTGGCGGACCCACCCACCAGCGGCTTGTTCCTTTCTAGAAAGGGCTAGAGCTGGCCCTGCCTCCTCTGCCCGCGCCAGCTCAAGGGCGCAAGGCGCTTCAGCTCCCCCTCCAGCTCCTCAGCTTCTTCGTCGCGTAGTTCTAAATCAAGGGCAGATGCTGCTTCCATCAAGTCCTTGGC
>NZ_JBHGXH010000187.1:0-1676 GCF_041936445.1 Candidatus Darwinibacter acetoxidans
GGCCACCATGCTTTTGACATTTCCGGATCACTATGTGCTTATGTACGCCTGCTTCAAGATCGGTGTAATCGTGGCACCCCTTGACCTGCGCCTTAAAGAGAACGAAGTGGTCCGCGACCTGGACAAGATCGAACCCAAGGCTTTCTTCTTCCTTGGCCCCACCCCGGCCCGCGACTTCCGGGTCGTCGGCGAAACGGTGCGCGACCGCTGCGGCTATGTCCGCCACCTGGTCCAGTTCTCTCCGGCCCCGCAGCCCGGCGAAATCATCGACGGTGCCGTCTCCGTGGCAGAGTTCATGGATCCGGAGAAGATCAAGGAGCTAAAGGAAAAAGATCAGCGGACCGGGGAGCTGGCCCGGGCTTATGCCCGGATCACCCCGCAGACGCCGGCTTTAATCATCTACACCACGGGGACCACCGGGGAGCCTAAGCCAGCTGTCTTGACTCACGAAAACATCATCGTGCAGAATGAAATCCTGGCCCGGGGTATCGGCCTGCGGAAAGAGGAGTTTAGAATGGTGCTCAACTTGCCGCCGAGCCATGTGGCGGGAACGAGCGAAGGGCCGATGACCACTTTTTACGCGGGCGGCACGGGGATCATGCTTCGCGTGTTCGATCCGCGCCAGACCCTCGATGCGGCTGCGAAGTACCGCGCCACCGTCCTCGGGATGATCCCCACGCAGTACCGCATGCTCTGGGCCGTGCCGGATTACAACAGTTTTGACCTCAGCAGCGTAAAAAGCGCCATCTATGCAGGGTCGGCCGTGGATGTGCCCTTCCTGGAGCAGCTGAGCAAGATGGCGCCCCATTTCGGCACCGGGCTGGGTATGACCGAGAACGCCGGCTTCGCCACCTTTACTCCGCCGGATATCTCCGTGGAAGAGATGGCGGGGCAGGTGGGGCGGCCCTTCCCGGACGTGGCCGAGGTCACCGTGCGCGCGCCCATGCGCGAGGACGGGACCGCCGGCGAGGAGCTGCCGGACGGGGAGATCGGCGAGATCTGCTACCATCCGCCCATCGTTTTTCCCGGCTACTTCAACCAGCCGGAAGAGACGGCCAAAGTCATCTCCAAGGAGGGCATTCTTTACACCGGGGACCTGGGCTTCTTTAAAAACATGGGCTCCTACCGCGCTCTCTACCTCTCCGGCCGCCGCAAGTTCGTGATCAAGCAGAAAGGCTACAACGTCTTCCCCGACGAGGTGCAGGCCCATATCGCCACCTATCCCGGCGTAGCCGTGGCCGAGGTGGTTGGCGTGCCGCACAGCCTCTTCGACGAAGGGATCTTCGCTTTTGTGCAGCCCAAGCCGGGCGTCGAGCTGACCGCCGCGGAGATCATGGAGCATTGCCGGAACATCGCCTCCTACAAGCGGCCGCAGCATGTGGAGATCTGGCCTGCGGATAAAATGATGCCGCTGACCAGGTTAGGCAAGGTGGATAAAATTCAGCTCCAGAACATAGCCCGGGAGACCGCGGAGGAACTCAGGCAGAAAGGCCTCTGGGATGCGGAGTGACAGTTGCATAAACCGCCGGTGCTTAAACCGGCGGTTTTTCTTTAAGGCAATGACATTACTTTTCCCTGGGAGGATGGTGCTAAATGGCGGGGAATAGCAAGAACATGACAATGGATAAAGCGACGGCAGAAAATTTCTACTCAAACTTTTGGAAAAGGCATCAGTA
>NZ_JBHGXH010000188.1:0-1676 GCF_041936445.1 Candidatus Darwinibacter acetoxidans
GGCCACCATGCTTTTGACATTTCCGGATCACTATGTGCTTATGTACGCCTGCTTCAAGATCGGTGTAATCGTGGCACCCCTTGACCTGCGCCTTAAAGAGAACGAAGTGGTCCGCGACCTGGACAAGATCGAACCCAAGGCGTTCTTCTTTCTTGGCCCCACCCCGGCCCGCGACTTCCGGGTAGTCGGCGAAACGGTGCGCGACCGCTGCGGCTATGTCCGCCACCTGGTCCAGTTCTCTCCGGCCCCGCAGCCCGGCGAGATCATCAACGGCGCCGTCTCCGTGGCCGAGTTCATGGACCCGGTTAAGATCAAGGAGCTACAGGAAAAAGACCGGCAGACCGGGGAACTGGCCCGGGCTTATACCCGGATTACTCCGCAGACGCCGGCTTTGATCATCTACACCACCGGGACCACCGGGGAGCCGAAGCCGGCAGTCCTGACCCACGAGAACATCATCGCACAGAACGAAATCCTGGCCCGGGGCATCGGCCTGCGGGAAGAGGAGTATAGAATGGTGATTAACCTGCCCCCGAGCCATGTGGCGGGGACGAGCGAAGCCCCGATGACTACGTTTTACGCGGGCGGCACGGGGATTATGCTTCGGGTGTTCGATCCGCGCCAGACCCTCGATGCCGCCGCGAAGTACCGTGCCACCATCCTCGGGATGATCCCCACGCAATACCGCATGCTCTGGGCTGTGCCGGATTACGACAGTTTTGACCTCAGCAGCGTCAAAAGCGCCATCTACGCCGGGTCGGCCGTGGATGTGCCTTTCCTGGAGCGGCTGAGCAAGATGGCGCCCCATTTCGGCACCGGGCTGGGCATGACCGAGAACGCCGGCTTTGCCACCTTTACCCCGCCGGACATCTCCGTGGAAGAGATGGCGGGACAGGTGGGGCGGCCCTTCCCGGACGTGGCCGAGGTCACCGTGCGCGCGCCCATGCGCGAGGACGGGACCGCAGGCGAGGAACTGCCGGACGGGGAGATCGGCGAGATCTGCTACCATCCGCCCATCGTTTTTCCCGGCTACTTCAACCAGCCGGAAGAGACGGCTAAGGCCATCTCCAGGGAGGGCATTCTTTATACCGGGGACCTGGGTTACTTTAAAAATATGGGTTCCTACCGCGCTCTCTACCTCTCCGGCCGCCGCAAGTTCGTGATCAAGCAGAAAGGCTACAACGTCTTTCCCGACGAGGTGCAGGCACATATCGCCACCTACCCCGGCGTGGCCGTGGCCGAGGTGGTCGGCGTACCGCATCGCCTCTTTGATGAAGGGATCTTTGCTTTTGTGCAGCCCAAACCGGGCGTCGAGCTGACCGCCGCGGAGATCATGGAGCATTGCCGGAACATCGCCTCTTACAAGCGGCCGCAGCATGTCGAGATCTGGCCTGCGGATAAAATGATGCCGCTGACCAGGCTAGGCAAGGTGGATAAAATTCAGCTCCAGAACATAGCCCGGGAGACCGCGGAGGAACTCAGGCAGCAAGGCCTCTGGGATGCGGAGTGATAGTTGCAATAAACCGCTGGTGCTTAACCGGCGGTTTTTCTTTAAGGCAATGACATTACTTTTCCCTGGGAGGATGGTGCTAAATGGCGGGGAATAGCAAGAACATGACAATGGATAAAGCGACGGCAGAAAATTTCTACTCAAACTTTTGGAAAAGGCATCAGTA
>NZ_JBHGXH010000189.1:0-1522 GCF_041936445.1 Candidatus Darwinibacter acetoxidans
AAAGATCCCATCCCGCGTCACTCTGGAGATGGTGAAATTCGCTGACGTATCCGACGAGATAAGCAGCGAAGAAAAGTTCTACCGAACCCTGGATCTGGTGGCGAAAGCCTGCACCCCATCGAACCCAAAGATCACCGCCGATTGGCTGCTCGACAACACCGACTTTGACCAGATGATGGACTTCTGCGAGTTCGTTCTCGAGCCGATCAGGGCGAGGGCGGAAAAGGCGGAAGCCCCCCAAAAAAAGTAACCCTGGAGCTGGGCAGGCTCATCGCCCAGCTCGGGGCTATCTACGCCTGGGCACGGCCCGACTACCTCTTGGACCACATGAGCATTGACGAGCTCTATATGTATCTTGACTACGGCCTGGAATTCGAAGAATACCGGGCTTCTTTGATCGTTGGCAAGCTGAACGAATCCATGGGCGGTAAACGCCAAACACGCAAGAAGGGCCCGGAGAGCGATAGCCCGGACAAGGCGGAGTTCTATAAGCACTACGGCGACAAGATCAAGCTACCGGAAGGCGGTGAGACATAGTGGCAGGAACCCTCGGCACCCTGGCGGTGGCCATCACCGGCAACCTCTCAGGGCTGGAAAAAACCTTTAGCGACATCGAAAGCAAAGCCGATGCATTCGGCAGGAAGATGGAAGCTGCCGGCAAGACCGTCAGCAACGTCGGCCGGGGCATCACCAGCGTTGGCAACACTATGACCAAATATATCACCGCGCCTGTCGTGGGTGTCACCGCTGCGGTTGGCGGCATGGTGGCCGCGTTTGGCTGGGGCCGTCTGAAAGCGATAGACGCGGCGAAAGCGCAGCTTGAAGGGCTCGGCTATGCTGTCGAAGATGTCGAGCGTATATCCAAGCATGTCAGCGCCGCCGTCCAAGGCACCATAATGACGATGGCCGAAGGCACGTCTGTTGCGGCCGGGGCGCTGGCGGCCGGCGTCAAGGAAGGCGCTGAACTGGAAAAATACATCAAGCTGGTCGGCAGCGCCGCAGTAGGAGCAAATAGGCCCATCAGCGACATGGCGCAAATATTTAACCGTGTCCAGGGCGGTGGCAGGCTGATGACGCGGGAGCTAAACATGATCGAGCAAGGCATGCCGGGATTCGCCATGGCCATGTCGAAACACCTGGGCGTGTCGCTGGAAGAATTTCGCAAGATGGTCACGGGCGGCAAGGTATCATCCAGGGAGTTCTTGACCGTGATGGAGGACTTCGCCGGAGGAATGGCCGATGCATACGCAGGCACCTGGGAAGGCATGGTGGCAAACACAAAGGCGAACATCGGCATCATTGGCGAGAATTTGCTTTCCGGCGTTTTCGAGCAATCAAAAGAATCCATCGCGGAATTTCTCGATCTGCTGCGCTCAGATAAGGTGAGAGAGTGGGCGAAAGAAACAGGGGCAAAGATCGCCGAAACCTTCGGTAAAATCATTGAAAAGGTTAAGAGCCTCATTGAGTGGTGGGGTGGTCTGTCGGACGGAACAAAAAAAGCAATAGCGACGATAGCGGGAAT
>NZ_JBHGXH010000190.1:0-1268 GCF_041936445.1 Candidatus Darwinibacter acetoxidans
CCATGGACAACAATTTTCTGGCCTTTTTTTAGGGCGGTGCCAATTCGCTCTACCGCCCCCTCCATCCCCTTCATCAGCCAGGGAGAGTGGAGCTGCTCCAAAGAGGGATACAGAAAAGCGCGGGCAGCACTGGCGCTTTTAATCCCACGGCGGAGCAAAACCCGGGCCACGGCCGGCAAGATACCGAGCTCATCCGCCAGGGCCGCCGCTTCTTCAGTTGGTGCCGGGGCCGGTCCACCCCAGCGTTTTTGCGAGAGACTCATCTTTTAAGGAACAGCTCCTTCCCCGGCCGGGGCTGCCGACAGCTGATCCGGCCCCACCTGCAGGCGGCCTTTTTTCTGCGCCGGGCCGGGCGGGCGTCTCCGCAGATCTTCTTGACGCCGCCGTTCGTCACGCAACTGTAAGGCGCTGCCCATAAGGCGATCTAAGTTAAACGGGTCCAATTTCTCACTGTTCCTCTCTTTCAGAGCACTTAGGCCGGGCGGCGACGAGCCCGCCTGGCCTGAAGTTCTGTCAGGTCCAACCAGAGGGGAGCGGCAATGAATACCGATGAATAGGTTCCCGCCACTACACCGATGAGCAGGGCAACCACGAAGGCAATTAGATCGAAGCTGCCGATAAAGTAATAGAAACCAACCAGCAGCGCCAACAGCACTATCAGTGTGGTTAGCGAGGTGTTCAGGGTCCGGACCAGGCTCTGGTTGATACTCTGGTCTACTACCGCACCGTATTCATCCTTCTGCTTACGCCTGATATTCTCGCGAATCCGGTCAAAGATAACGATGGTATCGTTAACCGAGTAACCGAATACTGTCAGCAGCGCGGCGATAAAGGGACTGTTTACCTCGATCTTGAAAATAGAAAAAATAGCGGTAACAATAAAAATGTCATGCAGCAGCGCTATAATCGCCGCCAGGGCGAATTTAAACTCGAAGCGGAACGTGATATAGACGATCATCCCGACAATAGCCACGGCAAAAGCGATCAGCGACTGGCGGGCCAGCTCGCCGCTAATCACCCCGCCGACGCTCTCCACGCGCAGATCGTCCGGCCCCAGCGAGGGCCAGCGTTCCCGGAGAGCGGCTAGAATAGAGTTGCGGCGACCCTCGTCAAGGTAGCTACTCTTAATGACCACCCCTTCAGTGGTCACCCGCCCCTGCAGGTCGCGCCCCTGGACTACTTGCAGCGCAGCGCCCTTTAGCTCGGGGAAGCTGTCGGCAACCTCCTGCACTTCGGCAAGGTCAAAGCCCTCCTCTAAGTTTAGGTGA
>NZ_JBHGXH010000191.1:0-5217 GCF_041936445.1 Candidatus Darwinibacter acetoxidans
GGCGGGATTGGATTGCTCGGGTGATGGTGAAGCTGCTGGCAACCATGGCGTCCAAGCCAACTTCGCGGGTGTCGCCTTGGGCGACGGTGTTCGTGGCGATCAGACCGAGGACGCCATTCCTCTGCAAGAGCGAGGTAGCACGGACGAAGAAGTAGGCCACGAGATCGGCTCGGCCGCCGCTGCCACCTGTCGCTAGCACGTTTGACAGCCAGTCACGAACGTTGCCGCCCATTGCGCCGGAGATCTTGATACCTCCCAGGAACGGCGGGTTCCCTATCACAGCATCGAATCCGCCGTGGTCCACCATGACATCCGGTGCCACGAGCACCCAGTGAAGCGGCGCCCAGCGCTCATAGTCGGTTGGGACCGTCGGTGTGAGCCCGCGCGCGACGATGGCGTCAATGAAGGAGCGGTCGCATTCACCAGATTCCGGGTAGGCGGCGCGGACTGCAATCCGGAGGTTCTCGTATGCCTCGTTCAGCGCTTTACCTGGCTTCCCACCGAGGGTCAGGCCCGCTGCTACGACACCGTCGGCGATCGAACGAAGGGTCGCAGTGATCTCACGAAGCTGAGTGAGCTGGCGCGTCTTGGCTGCCGCATTACGGCCGGGATCCGACTCTTCGATCTCGGTCGCCAACCGCTGCCTCAGCTCGACAGCTCGTCGAATGATCGGGTCGATGTCGACATCGAAGATGTCGAACATCTGCTGGTCGGACACTCGCGATGGATCGATGTGCAACTGCCGAAGCTGGTCAAGGCTGGTCAACCCGAGCAACGAGTTGCCGAGGAAGACCTTGTCATCAACGAAGGAGAACGGTAGGTCCCGATCGAGAGAGACGAGCCAGAGAGAGAGTTTGCACATCTCGACGGCCATGTCGTTGATATCGGCCCCGTACAGACAGTTCGCGACGACCTTCCGGATGGCGCGGGTATACAGGTCTGTACGCCCGGTGTTGGTCGGGTCTTCCTCGGTCCAGGCTTCCACGACGCGTTCAGCGAGATATCTGGCCGCAGCAACCAGGAAGGCGCCTGAGCCGCAGGCGATGTCGGCGACTTTGAGACCCAGCAATTCGTCCGAGGACTTGAGACGCCAGTCATCCTCATTAGCCGTCTGATGCGGACCCGGTGAGTAGCAAATCGGTTGGAGAGTGTGGAGGACGACCTCCTCTGCGAGGGACCTGGGCGTGTAGTGGGCTCCTGCGTTCTTACGGGACGGGGTCTCCGTGACAAGAAGGCCCCCGTCAAGGACGACGAAGGGGCGTCGTCGGAGATCGAGCCGAATCAATCCGAGCCAGGGCTTGACCCGGTCTCGCAACGACAGATCGTCACCGACCGCTTGAGTCAGCGCGCTGACAACACTCGGCTCCGGCTCGACACTGACGCCCTTCGCAATCGCGGCAATTGATTGTGGCTTGGCCGATGGCTGATCGGCCTCGACGAAGCTGCGGATTGCAGCGGCGAGCTTCTTCGGGTCTACGTGCCTGGCCGCTAGCGCTTCAAGCGTGGCGAGTGGGATCTCGGGCTCCACGCCGAGCGTGCCCTTGAGCCCAACGATGACCTCGCTGGCATCAGTCACCGTGTAGCCAAGTAGGCCCTCGTAGATATAGCCGATCTGCTCGACATCGATGTCACGGAAGGAGATCCTGCGCGCTTCGCCTTTGATGTCGGCGATCTGGACCGAGCGGAGGACATGCAGCATGACTCGGTCCGAGACCCTGATCGCAAGGGTGCCCTGCTCATTGGTTTCGGTGAGGAAGGGGAACCGGCCAGGCTCGAAGAGCGAGCCCCCATAGGCAGGCATCCGGAGATTCTCGAAACTAGCTCCTCGATAAAGCGCATTGCTGGTCGCAAGCAGACGGTGCCAACTCAGGGATGTGGCATCGAGCGCCTCCTCGCTGTCTGCCGTCTCTCGGATGACAAGTTGATCGAGTTCGCGGGCAATGCCATATCCCTGATCGAACAGCTCACCGGATGGCAGAAGCCCACGTTCCTCGGCGAAGAGCAGGAAGACAACCCGCATCATCACGGTGACGGCGGCTTCGTAGCTGTCGTGTGTATGTTCAGGAAGCGGGTCGGGAAGACCACGGCGGCGTGCATCCGCGGCAGACTCGGAGAAGGACTGGACTAGCAGCTCAACCGCGCGGCGAACCTGCGCGCCGAGTGCCTCGGTGATCTCCTCAGCTGCGGCGACCGATTCTTCGAACAAGACGGGGAGACGCTCGGCTGGGTCACCGCCGATGAGGTGCTGCCGACTGATGAGGGTCAGGAAAGCGTCGCGGGTCCGCGGTTCCTCGATCCACGTAAGGGAATCGATGATCCCGGATGCAGCCATCGCTCCCTCACGGGCACACACCAAACCCCACCACCGACCGTCTGTGACGATGCCGATCGGAATCTTGTGCTCGCGCAGCATGACGTCGACTCGGTCGATCGGGTTCGCGGCCCAGAGATCGCCGGGCGTCTGGCGGAGCGAGTCGACCGGATCGATGACGTTGGACTTCCCCCTGTTTGGCGGACACCTGACCTGAGGTGGCCACTGGTCACCAGGGAGGATGTCGTTGTGCCTGCTCCTCACCCGCCTGAGTTCCGTCGTCGTGCGGTCGAGCTTGCTCGTGAGCGGTCCAAGCCAGTTGCTGCGTTGGCTAAAGATCTGGGAATTTCTGAATCGTGTCTGCGTCGGTGGATGGACCAGGCCGAGACCGACGATGCCGGTGGTAGCGAGACGGCGTTGAACAGCCGGGAGAAGAAGGAGCTGGTCGAGCTGCGCCGGGATAAACGGCGCTTGGAGATGGAGGTCGAGATCCTGAAACGGGCGGCCGCCTATTTCGCCCAGGAGAACGTTCTCCCAAAATAGTGTATGGGCTGGTCCACGAAATGGCCGATGACGGGATTGATGTCGCGGTGGCCTGCCGGGTGCTGAAAGTGTCGCGGTCGGGATACTACGACTGGCGTGGCCGGCCGGCATCGGCGCGGGAACAGGAAAACACTTTGCTGATGAAGCTGATCGAGCAGATCCATGCCGATGAGGACATGAAGACCTACGGTGCGCCGCGGGTGCACGCCGAGCTGGTGTTGGGCCACGACCTGCAGGTGAACCACAAGCGGGTGGCCCGGCTGATGCGTCAGGCGGGCATCCAAGGCCTGTATCGGCGGCGCCGGTCGTGGACCACGATCCGGGACCCGAAGGCCACCCCGGCCAAGGACCTTGTCCACCGGCAGTTCACGGTGGACGGCCCGAACCGGCTGTGGCTAACCGACATCACCGAGCATCCCACCGTGGAGGGCAAGGTGTACTGCGCCGCGGTCATGGACGCCTGGTCCCGTCGGATCCTGGGCTGGTCGATTGATGACAACATGCGGAAAGAACTCGTTGTCGACGCCCTCGGAATGGCAGTGCTGCGTCGCAATCCCGAAGGTGTCGACACTAACACCATCATGCATTCCGACCACGGTTCACAATTCACGTCATGGGCTTTCAGTCAGAAAGTCTATGATGCTGGGCTGGTGCCGTCGATGGGCAGTGTCGGTGACTGCTACGACAATGCGATGATGGAGTCCTTTTGGGAACGGATGCAGCTCGAGTTGCTCGATTCTCGGGTATGGTTCACTCGGAACGAACTTGCCAACGCGATGTTCCGGTGGATAGAATCATGGTATAATCGGAGACGTCGGCATTCGAGTATTGGAATGCTGTCACCGATAGAGTTTGAAACCCGTTCCACAAGGTCAGACCGTCCGGACTGACCCCCAACCCCGCAATACCGCTTCTTTAGAGTTGCATGGGTGTAGTTTGGTTGTGTGGCTGGTGTGACACGTGAGGTGAAGGCCGGGCTGGAGCGGTTACCGGATCGGATCTCGATCGGGGTGCTGGCGCGGGCGTTCCCGCCGTCGGTGCTGGACGAGGTGATCGAGGCTGCCGGGGTGCGGGAGCTGCGGTATCGGCGGTTGCCGGCCCGGCTGATGATGGTGTTCACGCTGGCGTGCTGGCTGTTCATGCGGTCGGGGTACGGCCTGGTGCTGTCGAAGCTGGCCGACGCGCAGGCGATGCAGGGTCAGGGGTGGGGCGACTGGCAGGCCCCTGGGACCGGGTCGATCACGAAGGCGAAGGCCAAGCTCGGCGCTGAGCCGTTCAAGCTGTTGTTCGCCCGGACCACGACACCGACCGGCACTGCCGAGACGCCGGGAGTGTTCCATGCCGGGCTGCGAGTGGTCACTGTGGACGGGTTCACCCTGGATCTGCCCGACACCGCTGAGAACGCCGAGTTCTTCGGACGGGGCGGCAACGGCAGCGGAACGCGTAATCCGTACCCGCAGTTGCGGGCGTTGGCGTTGGCCGAGTCCGGCACCCGGATGCTGCTGGCCGCCAGCTACGGTCCGGCCAGCACCGGGGAACAGACCCTGGCCGTCGATCTGCTGCCGGCGCTGGGGCCGGGGATGCTGGTGCTGGCCGATCGCAACTTCGCCTCCTGGAAGCTGTGGCAGGCGACCGCCGGGACCGGGGCACAGCTGCTATGGCGGATGTCGGCCTCGTTCACCCTGCCCGTCCAGCAGGTGTTGCCCGACGGCACCTACCTGTCCCAGCTCACCCCGCCACGCACCAGCGACGGGGCACCGATCCAGGTCCGGGTCATCGAGTACAGCGTGACCACCACCAACGACACCGGTCAGCAGACCTCCGAACTGTTCGCGTTGGCCACCACCCTGCTCGACGAGCAGGCCTATCCTGCGGTCGGGCTCGCCCAGCTCTACCACGCCCGGTGGCAGGCCGAGACCGGCATCGCCGACCTGAAGACCACGATCCGCGGCGGCCCCGAGGTAGTGCTGCGTTCCCACAGCCCAGCCATGGTCGCCCAGGAGTTCTGGGCGATGCTGTGCGTCTACCAAGCAATCCGCGAACTGATCAGCCACACCGCGACGCCGACCGGGCTGGACCCCGGACGGATCAGCTTCAAACGCGCCCTCGAAGCCGCCCGGGACTCGGTGACCCGAGCGGCTCTCTCCCCCCTGCAGGACTGGCCCACGCCCTCAACCACCTCGCCCGCCAGCTGACCAAGCCCGGCAACCTGATCCCAAACCGGCCCAGCCGAACCGCGCCACGCGCCCGCAAACGCGGCGGCTCCCACCGCTACGCCCGCCGCAAGGACAACCAGCGCCCGACCCGCACCGTCAACCACACGATCATCCTCCACCCACTCAAACCTTAAAGAAGCGGCATTG
>NZ_JBHGXH010000192.1:0-5640 GCF_041936445.1 Candidatus Darwinibacter acetoxidans
CCAAAAGCACAGAGGGGAACATCTGCGTGACCAGGAACATGCCGAACAGCTTACCCTTACCCCGGAAATCAAACCGCGAGAAACAGTAGGCCGCGGCGGTGGAAACGGTTCCGGTAACCAGCAGTGTTCCGCCCACCACCAACAGACTGTTCAGGATAAACTGGGGAAACTTGGTCGTTTCCATGAGCAGTTTGTATCCTGCAAAGGTGGGTTTTTTGGGCAGGTACTGGATGGGTGAAGTATACAGCTCGCTTGGCTCCTTTAGGGAGGTGATGAACATCCACACATAGGGAAAGAGCACGAAGGTCAGCCACAGCACAATGGGGATCCAGAGAAACAGAAACTCCTTTACTCTTTTATACCTCATAGAGCGACAGACCTCCTTCGCCCTTCCTGTTCACCAGGCGCAAATACACAAACAAAGTGATGATCAGCAGTATGGCCTGCAGTACAGCCATGGCCGTTGCTTCGCCCACTTTCAGCTTTTTGTAGGCGGTGATATACGACAAAACAGGCAGGATAATGCTCGCGTTGCCCGGGCCGCCGCCGGTCATGACAAAGACCAGATCCATGTAATTCGCGGTCCAGACGATGCGGAGCATGGTGGTGATCACGATGGTGGGCATGATCAAAGGAATGGTGACACTGCGAAACTGCTGGAACCGGCCGGCACCGTCAATGCGGGCCGCTTCGTACAGCTCCTGGGGAACGCTCTGCATGGCAGCCAGCAGCATGACTGCGAAGAAGGGGGCCCCCTGCCAGACATTGGCGGCAATCACCCCTCCCAGGGAGATGGGCAGGGCCAACCAGGGCCTGTACTGGCTGATCAGTCCCAGGCGCACCAAGATGTCGTTGATCACCCCGTAATTGCCATCCAGCATCCAAGTCCACATCAAAGAAACCAGTACTCCCGAAGTGGCCCAGGGAATCAGGCTCAACCCCCGCACCAGACCCCTGCCGGGGAATTCCCTGTTCAAAAGGAGCGCACCCAGCATGCCAATGGTGAACTGCAGAGTTACACAGCCCACCACCCAGATAGTCGAATTGAGCAGGGAGCGCAGAAAGAGGGGATCACGCAGCACGTTGAGGTAGTTGGTGAGGCCCACAAAACGGGCGCGATCCGGCCTGAGCAGCGAAGCGTCGAACAGGGACAGGCGCAGGGCCTGGAAGAGGGGGTAGGCCACAATGAGCAGCATCAAGAGCAGGGCTGGTCCGAGGAGAAGGAACGGCGTGAACCGTTCCTTCTCGTTGAGGTGCCGCAGCATCTTAATTACCTTCCCTCAAGGCCTTGGCGATTTCGTCCAGCATCTGCTGGCTGGTGATCTCACCCAGCAGAGCCCTCTGCATGGTGTTCTGCCATACGTAGGAAGCTACGTAGCCTGTTCCCGGCAGCGGCGGCCAGACGATGGCGTAGTTACCGCCTTCCAGGGAGACCCGGAAGAACTCGTTTTGGGTGTAGTAATCCTGCTCAGCTACGGACTGGAGTACCGGCAGCTGACCTTGACGGGATTTGCTCCACTTATCCATGGCCTCGTGTTCGCTGAGCCAGCTGATGAACTTGAAGGCCGCATCCTTCACGTCGGAGGTGGAAAAGACCACATTACCGCTCATGGTGCCCATGGTGGCGGGATTCTCCGGATCAGCGGCGGGAATGGGCAGTACTCCCACGTTGTCCCCGAACACATCGGTCATCATCACGGAAGAACCCACGTGGTGCGCCATCATGGCTGTGTTGCCCGCCTGGAAGGCACCGACTACCTGGGCATAGGCATCGGTGGGCGCGCTGGGCGGGGCCACTTGATGCTTTCTGTACAGGTCGATGTACCACTGGTTCACTTCCACAGCCTTGGGCGAGTTGATCACGATGTTGCCTGCTTCATCAACGATACGCGCGCCGCCCGCGACCATGAAGGCCAGCCATTGGTCTTGACCGCCTGCACCGCCGCGCAGACCGAAGCCGTAGCGGTTGTTGGCGGGATCAGTCAGCTTAAGGGCAGCTTCCAGGAACTCATCAAAGGTCCTGGGCGGATTCAAGCCGGCCTCTGCAAACCAGTCGGCCCGGTAGTAGAGGTAGAAGGTGATGTATTGATGGGGCAGCATGAAGATGCCGTCCACCCCGGGGATCATACCGGTGTTCCAGAGGTTGGGAACAACATCATCTGCTCCCGGCCAGTTGGCGATATAGGGGCTGAGATCTTCCAGGAGATCTGCATCGTAAAAGGCACCCAGCCACCAGTCTTTAAACCTGGCTGCATCGGGTCCTCCACCGCCGCTGATAGCCATGAGCAGCTGGTCGTAGTAGTTGGCTAGGGGGATGGTCTCCGTAACCACTTCAATGTCGGGATGCAGGCGGTTGAACTCCTCTACCAATTCCTGAACGGTTGTGTCCGTGGGATCGTCCAGCCACAGCCAGTAAGTGACTCTGGTCTTGGCGGCGGCGGTGGAAGCGAGCAGGAACAAAACTAAAGCGACAACTGTCAGAGCTACGCTGCTTTTACGCACTTTACTCCCTCCTGTTTTTTGGTTTGCCCGTCATACCTACCCATTTTTGTACCACCTTAACGCCTAGCATCACCTCTCTTTGCTGAGCTTCTGGCACTGCACCAAGGCAGGAGATTTTAGTGCAGGCGCTCAAAAACGTCGGTGAAATGGTACTGCAGCAGTTCCCTGGCGCGCCTTATGTCTTTTGCCTGCACAGCTTGGAGAAGATCCACGTGGTGCTGTAAGATGGTATCCCGAAAGGTGGGGAGCTGCAGTTCTTCGGGCAGGGCGGTAATGAACAGTTTCCAGAAGGTATCTAAAAGGTCCTTAAAGAGCTGATTATCTACTTTGCTGAACAGGGTGAGGTGGAAAGCCATATCCTCTTCCGCGAAGGACCGTCCTGCCTCCATTTTGCCCTTCATCTTCTCCAAGATGGCAGCCAGCTGGCCATGTTCCGCTTCTGTTAGGGCTGCCACAGCTTCGCCCACAAACTGGGTTTCCAAAACCATACGGATTTCCAGCAGATCGGCCAAATTGGCGCTGCTCACTTCGAGGTTGTAGGCCAGGTCCGCAATTACCTCACTGAAGGCCACTTTGCGCAGGTAGCGGCCGCTGCCCTTTTGCACGTCAATGATGCCCAGGGTTTCCAGGCCCCGCAGGGCCTCCCGCACTGCAGTGCGGCTGGCGCCGAGCTCAGCTGCGAGCTCAGCCTCCGTGGGCAGCTTATCCCCGGGGCGCAGGGCGTTGTCGCGAATATAGGCTTTGATTTTATCTTGAATGAACTTGCTAAGGGGTTCGGCCTTCAAATTCTTCTCCTCCTCCGTGAACAAGGATTGTGACCTCCTGATCTTGACAAGGTGAGGGAAAAGTTGTCCTACAAAAGATGTCATACAACTTTTGGTATACATTAACATAAAACGAATCTCTTTGCAACATGGGGCGGCTTTGTTAGCAAATCATTGCTGAATGTCCCTGCACTCCTGCTCAAATGCTGTTGGTCCTTTGGTTTTCGCTTAGGCTTAACACAAATATAGCACAGATTACACATAGGTAGCTGGTGTAAGAAAAAGCAAGCCCGCCGCTTTGCGGTGACGGGCTTGGCGGGGAGCTTAAGGCAAAGAAAAAGCGGAGGTTACTGCGCCTCCGCCACAACCATTTTCGGCTCTGCATTTTCCGCCTGGTGCAGCTGCTCATGGAAGCGGTCACCGGGTGCCGGAGCAATGAGGCCGACTCCTAATGGGGCCATCAGCTGGGCAAAATGCTTGGTTGAATCTGAGAGAGCCTGGGCGTAGTCCTGCACTGTGGGAAAAGCGCTTTTGCGCAGCCGATCCAACTCATGCAGCATCTCCACACCGCTCTGCTGCCAGGCAGCAACTGCGCTGCGCAGCGGCCCAGTTTCCTCCGCAAGTCTGTCCCGTTCCTGCCGCAGGGACTGTACCTGCTCTTCCAGGGCCTGCACGTACTTACCCAGCCGTACCCGGGCCACGTTTTCCGGCTGCTCGCTCCCTTCGGGAGCAGGGGCCGGGTTGGGGATGGTTTCTGCGGCCGCGGGCTGTTGGCTGCTGCGGGCACTGGCCAAAAGGCCCAGGACACTGCCCACAAGGCCTATAATAGACAAGACCAAGAGCACGCAGAGTGCATCCCACTAATGGGCTGCTGGAGCAGGCGTACGGAGACGATGAGCAGGGGTGCCGCCAGGGCAAAAATGGCTAAGAAAACTAACAGCGCTTCACCACTGGACTGCCTTTGCTTGGTTGGCTCGGTGCTGGCCACAATCATCACTCCACTTCCACGAGTCTAAAGACCTCTTCGTTCAGGGGGACGAGCAGGTACTGCCCGATCCTGAGTCGGTAGGGATCCACCTGGTTGAGCTCTACGATTTGGTTGATAAACTTCTGACTGGGGGGAGACTGGAAGTGGTTGGCGATGTCCGAGCTGGTATCGCGGGCCTTAATCTTCAAGACTAGAGCTAGCCGTTTCTGGTCAACTTCTTGTTCTTGCGAGATCATAACGGGAATGAGCCGGTACTCGGTTATCTCCGGTTTCGTGGGCGCAGCCGGTTCCCCTGCCAGCTCTGTTTCCGCCGCGATCTGAATTGGGGCGGAAGGCTCCGGAGCTGGGGACGGAGGAGCCACTTCTGGTTGAACCGGAGCCACAGCAGCCATAGCTGCGGCGGCGCAGGGCTTCAGTGAGGGCGGTGAGCTGTGCTTCCACGGTCTGGGCATGCTCAGATCAACACAAAAAAAGGAAGAAGGGTTCGCTCCCTAGACGGCGAAATTAATCCAACGAAATGTGAAATCGTTCCTGGTCACCCTGTCCACCACCGTTTCTCTCTATGTGGGGATCGAGGATGTGCTCCAGACCCGTTACCCCCGGCAGATCCTCCTGCGGCTGGACAGCTTCGAGGCGGACGTGCTGGCGCAGGTGCAGTCTGAGGTTGCTGCCACCCTGGACCGGTACGGACTGGAGGCGGTGGATCGGGTGGAATACCGCGTCTTGAGCTTCCCCGTGTTCAGGGTAGAGGACAAGTTTTCCGCTGTGCAGGAGCTGGTGATCGGTTTCGCGGGCAGTGTGGCAGCACTCGAGCTTATTCCCCTGGAGGATTACAACCGCCTGGTGGCAGAACCGGTCTCTCTGGAGGAAAACGAGGTCCTGGTCTATTACAACCGGGGACCCTACGAGCATGCCACCCTGGAGTTTCTGGACCGGACTTTTGTAGTGAAGGAAAGTCTAGCCAGCCTGCCCGGTAATGGCCTTAGTACCACGGAGACCTTCGGCAGCTACTACGTTATTGTCCAGGATCTGGGTATGATGCAAGAACTGAGCAAGCACCCTACACTGCAGGGGCGCGGCGCTGCCATGGCAGGTTACGGGCTGGGCTTTGACCTGAACACTTCCCGGGAGAGGGCTGTGGCCTTCTACAACGACCTGAAAAACGCCCTACCCCGGTAGGAGGCTGCCTCGGCGTGGGTGGAGTCCCGGGACGAGGCCCGGGGGGAATTCCACGTGCTCTACGGGGGCCTGTTCTTCCTCGGCGCTTTCCTGGGAACCTTGTTTGTTATGGGGACGGTTTTGATCATCTACTACAAGCAGATCACAGAAGGATTCGAGGACCGAAGGCGCTACCTGATCTTAAGGCAGGTGGGCATGTCCAGCCTT
>NZ_JBHGXH010000193.1:0-1378 GCF_041936445.1 Candidatus Darwinibacter acetoxidans
CCGCGTGAAGTGTTTAAGCCCGCCGTTATCTTGGGCGCGGCTTCGGTTATACTTGTTCATAATCACCCCAGTGGTGATCCTTCTCCCAGTCAGGAGGATCGGGATGTGACCAAAAGACTTTCGGAGGCCGGCCATATTCTAGGAATAACCGTCCTGGATAGCTTAATTATCGGTGACGGTTGTTACTTCAGCTTTAAAGAGAAAGGCTTGCTTTAAATTACACGGCCCGCCGGGAGCCTATCCCGGCACCCATCACCCCCGGAAGGAGGGAAACAAATGTTTAGCGCCGGAAACATAAAGGCCGAAGTCAAAGGCCAGACCCTGCACCTGGAGATCGACCTGTCTAAGCGCCTGGGGCCGTCGGCCAGCGGTAAAACCGTTATCGTGGCCACCACCAGCGGCAACAAGCAGATCGAAGGATCGGACGTGATCCTGGGCCTGAACGCCTACGTCAAACGCTAAACCTTTCCCGCCCTGCCCCGGACCTGCGCCGGGGTAGTGGGGAGCGGTTGGCTCCGAAAACACGGTGCCCCCTGCCGGACCAGGGGGAAGGAGGTAATGAAATGAAAAAAGAATATCCCGAAACCGTTCTCCGCGCGGCATATGAGTACGTCCGCCGCCAAGGCCGGTCCGCACACCCAGACGGGCAATTCGATTCCGGCGGGCGCTGGTATCCGTCGGAATGTGAGGAACGGCCCTGCTGCTCTGGTATCCGCAGGCCATCCCGTGCGTGGCCTTACACGCTCATGTCTCACTGCCGCAGCATGGCGCACGTGGCCGCGCTGTATGACGTGGACGCCCGGGATGTCCACCGGGCCGTCCGCGCAGAAGCCTGGCGCGTGCTCCAGGCACAGGAGGTGCTCGGAAAATGATTAGCGCCCTTTCTATCGCTCTCCAGGCCGGGGTTCCTATTCTGGCCTGGGGACCGCCTGGAGTAGGGAAAACCGCCGTGATTACGGCGCTGGCCGCTTCCCTGTCTCTCCCGCTGGAGGTCGTTCTGGCCTCCATCCGGGAGCCGGCGGACTTCTCCGGCCTCCCCGTGATACGGGAGGACGGGGTAAAAATGGAAGCCCCTGCCTGGGCGCGTCGCTTGGCCCGGGAGGGCAAGGGGATCCTGTTCTTGGACGAGATCAGCACCGCGCCGCCGGCGGTTCAGGCCGCGCTGCTCCGCGTCGTGCTCGATCGCGTCGTGGGCGATCTGGAGCTGCCGCCCGCCGTGGCTGTCGTGGCCGCGGCGAACCCGCCCGAGCAGGCCGCCGGGGGCTGGGACCTGTCCCCGCCGCTGGCAAATCGCTTCTGCCATCTCACTTGGTCCCTGGATTCTCAGGCCTGGATCGACGGCATGATCCAGGGCTGGCCCGCGCCCCGTTTCGAGGCA
>NZ_JBHGXH010000194.1:0-34528 GCF_041936445.1 Candidatus Darwinibacter acetoxidans
ATCCAGGTGTTTTCCTTTTCTTCTTCTTCTGGTACAATGAACGTAGCTCATGGCTCCTCCCTGAACAATGATTTGGTTTTGCACCCTTACATTGTATCAGAGAGCCGTGAGCTTTTCTTTCACTTAATTCTACAAGTTGCCGGGCAGAAGGGCCCGTGAAAAAAGGATTGTAACCGCCTTAGCATCTTGATAAACTAGATGAAAGAGGTGAGCCCATGTCCACCGAGAACCGCAGTCAGTTCGTTATCAACACCGCCTATTTTGCGATTATCATCGGCATAGCCTACATAGTTATTAAGTACCTGTTGGGCCTTGTCGCTCCCTTTCTAGTGGGTTTTGCCGTGGCCTTTATGCTGCAGAAGACCATCACTTTCTTCGCCGCCAAGCTCAGGCTGCCCAAAAAGCTAGCCGCGGTCCTTTTCGTGCTGGTCTTTTACCTTGTCTTGGGCGTCCTCATGTTCTGGCTGGCCATGAGCGTCTTTGCCGGGGTGAAGGACTGGGTGGAACGGCTGCCCGCCGTGTATTCCCGGGATATTGAGCCGGTGCTTATGGGCTTATTTGCCGCCGTGGAAAGGATCATGGTGCGGTTTGACCTAACGCTGGCCCAGTTCCTGGAGGACTTCCACGTAACCTTGTCCCAGTCCCTGGGTAAGGTGGTCTCGGAGGTTTCGTCCCTGGCCATCGCCACCATCACCTCCGCGGTGTCCTTGGTTCCCAGGATGTTTTTGGGGATCGTGCTGGCGGTGATTTCCTCGGTGTTCTTCGCCATGGATTTTGACCTGATCACCGATTTCCTCCGGGATCTGCTGCCGGAAAGGTGGCGGGGACTCACCGGCGAGCTGCGCACCTTTTCCACCAATATTCTGGGGAAGTACATCAAGTCCTACACTCTGATCATGCTGATCACCTTTACGGAAGTGGCCATTGGCCTTTCCATCCTGCGGGTGAACAACGCCCTGCCCATCGCCGCCGTCACCGCGGTGGTGGATATTCTGCCGGTGTTGGGCACCGGGGCGATCCTCATCCCCTGGGGTATTTTCAATCTGCTGCAGGGCAATTTGTACTTGGGATTAGGCCTTTTGGTGCTCTATGTGGTGATCACCGTGATCCGCAACGTGGTGGAACCGAGACTTGTGGGTCAGCAGATCGGGCTGCACCCCATAGTGATGCTGCTATGCATGTATGTCGGCGTGAAGCTCTTTGGGGTGGTGGGGCTGTTTGCCCTGCCCATCACCATCTTGGTCATGAAGTATTTCTACGATCACGGCAGAATTGACCCTGCCCCTTGAGGCAAGGAGGTGCCGTATGGAGAAGGCGATCGAAGTGCGGGGGCTGGTCAAGTCTTACGGCCAGATCCAGGCGGTGAGGGGGCTTGACTTCTATGTGGAAAGGGGCAAGCTCTTTGCCTTTTTAGGGCCCAATGGAGCAGGTAAATCCACAACCGTGGAGATCCTGAGCACCGCGCTGAAAAAGGATCAGGGGGAAGTGACCATCGGCGGCTTCACCCTGGGGCGGGAGGATGAGCAGATCCGGGCCTCCATCGGGGTGGTGTTCCAGGACCGCGTCCTGGATGACCGGCTCACCGTCCGGGAGAATCTGCTCTTCCGGGGAAGCTTTTACGGCCTCAAGGGTGCGAAGCTCCGCCAGGCGGTGGAGCAGGCGGCCCGGGATGCCGCGGCCTTGGATTTTCTCGATCAGCGCTACGGCACCCTCTCCGGCGGCCAGCGCCGGCGGGCTGATCTGGCCAGGGCCTTGGTTAACCGGCCGAAGATTCTGTTCCTCGACGAGCCCACAACGGGATTGGATGCCCAGACCAGGCGGGATGTCTGGGAATTCATCCGCCGCATGCAGCTGGAAACCGGGATGACCGTTTTCCTCACCACCCACTACATGGAGGAGGCGGCCCAAGCCGATTATGTGGTCGTGATCAACCAAGGGCGTATCGCGGCCAGGGGCACCCCTGCCCAGCTCAAGGAGGCCTACGCCGCGGATCAGCTCAGGCTCTACACAGACAGCCCGCAGGCGCTGGAGGGGATCCTGCGGGAGGCGGGGGTGAGCTGGCAGCGGCGGGCCGACAGTTACACCATCACCCTGGGCCGCACCCTGGATGCCCTGCCCGTCGTGGAGCGCTGCCGGGAGCACATCTTCAGCTTTGAGGTGCTCCAGGGCACCATGGACGCGGCTTTTCTGGAGATCATCGGGAAGGAGCAGGACCAGTGATCGCCTTTGCCCAGCGCAACCTGAAGGTCTTTTTCCGGGATCGGGCCTCCGTCTTTTTCTCCCTGCTGGCGGTGTTCATCGTGCTGGGCCTCTACGCCGCGTTCCTGCGCAGCACCCTCACTAGGGGCCTGGAGCATATTCCCGGAGCGGAGTTCTTAATGGACAGCTGGACCATGGCGGGCCTTCTGGCCGTCACTTCCCTCACCACAACTCTGGGGGCCGCGGGTGTGCTGGTGGATGACAAAGTCAAGGGGATTGCCAAGGATTTCCGCTGCGCCCCCTTGAAGCGGAGCACCATCGTGGGCGGCTACCTCTTGGCCTCGGTGGCGGTGGGAATAGTCCTGACCACGTTGGCCTTTGTCCTCTCCCAGGTCTTCATCTGGGCCAATGGCGGCAAGCTCTTGACCTTGGCGGCGGTGCTGAAAACTCTGGGCCTGATCGTGCTTTCTTCTGTCACAAGTGGGGCTTTCATCTCCTTTCTTGTTTCTTTCATCAAAACGCCCAACGCCTTTGCGGTGGCCAGCACCGTCATCGGCACGCTCTCCGGCTTTCTTACCGGCATCTACGTGCCCATCAGCATGCTCCCCAGCGGGATCCAAACAGCGGTCAAGCTGTTTCCCATCTCCCACGCCGCGGTCCTCTTTAGGCAGGTGATGATGGAAGTCCCCCTGGCGGAAACCTTTGCCGGCGCCCCCGAGGCGGTGCTCACTAGCTTCCAGGAGGACTTCGGAATCATGTTCAGATTCGGCGATGCCATCTTCAGCGCCGCGGGCAGCGTTGCGGTACTTGTGGGTACCACCTTTGTGTTTTTCCTGCTGGCGGTCTGGCGCATGCTCAAGGAAGGGAAATAGGAGGTTTGTTTTGTTGGTCAAGCTCGAGGTAGTGGAGGAAATAGCTCGCCAGGCGGGAGAGATTCTCCTGCAGAAGATGCGGGAAGGTGTATCTGTGCAGGCCAAAGGGGCCATTGACCTGGTTACCGACGCCGATCTGGCAGCAGAGGAATTTGTCGTGGGGGAGCTCAGCCGCAGGTTCCCCCAGCACGGGATTTTAGCCGAAGAAGGGGGCCGCAGGGAGGGTACCGGCGACTATCTGTGGGTGATCGACCCCGTGGATGGCACCACCAACTTCGCCCACGGCTTTCCTTACTTCTGCACCTCCCTGGCCCTGGTGGAGGGGGGCGAGGTGATCTTGGGAGTGGTTTACGATCCCATCCGGGGGGAATGCTTTGCCGCGGAGAAGGGGAGAGGCGCCTTTCTCAACGGCCGGCGCCTGGCTGTTTCCCGGACGGAGACCGTGCTTGCCAGTCTCCTGGCCACGGGGTTCCCCTATGATGTGGCCACCAGCCGCCGGGACAACGGAGCCCAGTTCCAGCGGGTGAACAAGGCTTCCCAGGGGGTGCGCTCCCTGGGGGCGGCGGCGCTGGATCTCTGTCAGGTGGCCGCCGGGCGGCTGGACGGCTTTTGGGAGCTCTCCCTGCAGCCCTGGGATCTGGCCGCAGGCGGGCTGATGGTTCTGGAAGCGGGGGGTGCAGTCACGGGCTGCGCTGGAGAGAAGTTCGATCCCCTGGGCCGCAGCGTCTGTGCCACGAACGGCCTGATCCACAGGGAGCTGCTGCAGCTCATTGCTGCCCGGGGGGAGGAAGCGGGTGAATGAGATGGGTGGTGGAGGCAGAGAGACGGTGCATCCGGGGGTGCGCCACCAGGTGGGCAGTTCCGCCAGCCGCCTGGGTGTGGGCATCAATCTGCTGCTGGTGGCTTTGAAGCTGGCCGCCGGCGTGCTGTCGGGCAGCGTCTCCGCGGTGGCCGATGGACTGAACAACCTCATGGACGCGGCGGCGTCCATCATCACCTGGGCGGGGTTTAAGATGGCCGCGAAGAAGGCCGATGCGGAGCATCCCTTCGGCCACGGCCGCTACGAGTACCTGGCGGGCCTGGGTGCCGCGGTGTTGATCATGGTGGTCGGCGTGGAGCTGGCCCGCAGCGGTGTTGGGGAGATCCTCAGGCCCACACCCCTGAAGCTCAGTCCGCTGCTCTTTGGGGTCTTGGGCCTGTCCATCCTGGTCAAGGCTTGGATGGCCTATTATTACGGCCGTCTAGGCCGGCGGATGGGTTCTTCGGCCTTTAAGGCAGTGGCCGCGGACAGCAGGAACGATGCCCTGGCCACCGGGGCGGTGCTCCTCAGCGCCCTGCTCTTCCGCTGGACGGGGCTGCAGCTCGATGGCTGGGCCGCCGTGATCGTGGCCCTCTTTATCGTGCATAGCGGCTGGGGACTGGTGAAGGAGACCGTGAGCCAGCTGGTGGGGGAGGCCCCCGCGCCTGAGCTGGTGGACTACATCTCGGAGAAAATCGGCCGCCACCACCAGGTGCTGGGCATCCACGATCTGATCGTCCACGACTACGGGCCCGGGCGGCGCTATGTGAGCGCCCATGTGGAGATGCCAGGGGATGAAGACCCCTTGGTTACCCATGAGATCATCGACTCCATCGAAAGGCGCTTTCTAGAAGAGGATCACATCCACCTGATCATCCACTACGACCCCGTGCCCCGGGAGTGATCTAGGCCTTCGGGCCGTTTTTTTTTGCCCTGCGGCAGGGCGGCCCACTTCCCGTTCATTTATCGTGTACCATAAAAAGTTTAATGAGAAACATGAAACAGTTATTGACTAACATAAAGCGATGTGCTATGCTGTACCTAACTGAGACTGTAGGGAGGTTAGGACAGTGCAGGGAACTGAAGTGCGGACAAACATCAAGTTTGCCCAGACAGTAAACAAGGTGCTCAAGGCGTTTTACTGGGCGGGGATCGCGGCCCTCCTTTTGGTTGTGCTCCTGGGGCTGTTTGCGCTTTTCGGGCCCGACCGCTACTTCGCCGCCGAGCGCTACGCCCGCTACACGTTCACCTTTGAGCTCAACGGGATCATCCGCTACCACCCGGATCCGGAGCAGGTGGCAGGGGGCAGCTTGCGGGGCCTCTTCCGGAGCATCGCCTTGGGGGCGGCGGTCTACGTCCTCTTTTTCCTCTACCTGCTGCGGCGCCTGAGGCAGGTGATGGATACGGTGGCGGCCCAAAAACCCTTTTACCGGGGTAACTCTAAGCGGATCCACGAGATCGGCCGAGCGGTGCTTGCCTCCGCCTTTCTCATCCCCGGGGCCAACAGCTTCGTGGCCTGGAAGATGATCAGGACGTTTAACCTTTCGGAGCTTTCCATTCTCTACACGCCCGATCTGAAGCTGGCGTTCACAGGCCTGCTCCTCCTCATCCTGGCCTGGGTGTTCGACTACGGCGGCTATTTGCAGGAAGAAATGGATCAGACGGTGTAGGAGGTTGCCATGCCCATCATAGTGAGACTTGACCGCGTGCTCGCGGACCGGAAGATGTCCCTCACGGCCCTGTCGGAAGCGGTGGGGGTTTCCGTAGTGAACCTATCCAACCTGAAGACCGGCAAGGTCAAGGCTATCCGCTTCAGCACCCTGGAGGCCATCTGCAGGGCGCTGGAGTGCCAGCCCGGGGACCTGTTGGAATATGCGGAGGAGGAAGTGTCAGGCAGCTAGCACTGCGTGACCGCAGCTTCAGCTTGGGGAATTGAGCATTGCCACCGGGGTGGTCAGCTGATACCATTAGAAGAAAGGAACGTGTGAGTTGCTGAAGCGAGGTTTGGGCAATGCGGAGAATCGTCGTGGGCATCTTGGCCCACGTGGATGCGGGGAAAACCACTCTATCTGAAAGCATGCTTTACTTGAGCGGCCGGATTCAGCGGCTGGGCCGGGTGGATAAGGGGGATGCCTATCTGGACACCCACGATCTGGAGCGGGAGCGGGGCATCACCATCTTTTCCAAGCAGGCCATCTTCGAGTTCGGGGGTACCCAGTTTACGCTGCTGGATACCCCGGGCCACGTGGATTTTTCCACCGAGATGGAAAGGACGCTGCAGGTTTTAGACTGCGCGATTTTGGTAATCAGCGGCGCGGATGGGGTGCAGGGCCACACTGCCACCATCTGGCGCCTCTTGTCTATGTACAGGATCCCGGTGTTTTTGTTTGTGAACAAGATGGATCAGCCCCACTCTGACCGCCAGGCGCTCCTGGGGGAGCTGCGGGATGCTTTGGATCCCTGCTGTGTGGACTTCGGCGCCCCCGATGTCCTGGAGCAGGTGGCCCTCTGCGATGAGGGGCTCATGGAGGAGTACCTGGCCGCGGGCAGCATTGCCCCGGGCAGCATCCGGGAAGCAGTGGCCAGGCGCAGGGTGTTCCCGGTGTTCTTCGGCTCCGCCCTCAAGCTCCAGGGCGTGCAGGAGTTTTTGGAGGGCCTGGCCCGCTACTCCCAGGCGCCGGACTACCCAGCCCAGTTTGGGGCCCGGGTGTTTAAGATCTCCCGGGATGAGCAGGGGACCCGCCTGACGCACCTGAAGATCACCGGAGGAAGCCTTAAGGTGCGGGATGTGGTTGCCCCCCACGGCGGCGGCCGGGAGGAGAAGGTGCACCAGATCCGCCTCTACTCGGGGGAGAAATACGAGGTGGTGAGTGAAATCGGGGCCGGGGCGGTCTGCGCGGTAACGGGCCCCACCCTCACTAGGCCCGGCGACGGCTTGGGCCTGGAGAGCGGAGCTGGGCCCCCGGTGCTGGAACCGGTCCTTTCCTACCGCCTGATCCTGCCCCCGGGCTGCGAGGCCGCTACCATGCTTCCCAAGCTCAAGGAGCTGGAGGAAGAAGAGCCGGCCCTGCGCATCGTGTGGGCTGAACAGCTCCGGGAAATCCAGGTGCAGCTCATGGGGGAAGTGCAGACCGAGATCCTCCAGAGCTTGATTTTGGAGCGCTTCGGCGTGGAGGTGCACTTCGACGAGGGGCGCATTTTGTACAAGGAAACCATTGCCGACGTGGTGGAGGGCGTGGGCCACTTTGAACCCATGGGGCACTATGCAGAGGTGCAGCTGCTTTTGGAGCCCGGTGAGCGGGGCAGCGGCCTTCAGTTCGCCCTCGACTGCAGTGAAGACATTCTGGCCAAGAACTGGCAGCGACTGATCCTCACCCATCTCCAGGAGAAGACCCATCTGGGCGTCTTGACCGGCTCCCCCCTGACCGATCTGAAGATCACGGTGGTGGGGGGCAGGGCCCACAAGACCCACACCGAAGGGGGAGACTTCCGTGAGGCCACCTACCGGGCGGTGCGCCAGGGCCTTATGCAGGCCAAGAGTGTCCTTTTGGAGCCGTACTATTCCTTCCGGCTAGAGGTCCCCGATAAGCAGGTGGGTCGGGCCATGAGCGATCTCGAGAAAATGCAGGGCGTGTGGGAACTGGCACCGCCCCGGGGGGAGATGGCTGTGCTGGTGGGCAGAGCGCCCGTGGTCACCATGCGCAACTACCACAGGGAAGTGGCCGCCTATACCAGGGGCTTGGGCCGCCTGGCCCTAAGCGTGGAGGGCTACCGGCCCTGCCACAACGGGGAGGAAGTGATCGCCGCCTTGGGCTATGACCCGGAGCGGGACGTGGAAAACCCCACCGGTTCCATCTTTTTCCTGGGCGGCAGCGGTGTGTATGTGCCCTGGCAGGAAGTGAAGCGCCGCATGCACGGCGCACCCTTCCTGGAGGAAGAAAAGCCCGCCCCTGAGGTAGATGCCGGGAAAAAGCCAGCTCCGACCCGGGCCCCGGAGGACGACTATGTGGACTGGGGTTACTGGGATACAGCCGCCAACCGGGGGAAAAAGAAGGGCTGGAAGCGGGGCAGGGCAGCCGGAGGCAGAAGGGGGCGGATCGCCCCGGTGCCGCAGGCGGAACCCCGGGAGCAGTACCTCTTGGTGGACGGCTACAACGTGATCTACGCCTGGCCGGAGCTGCAGGAGCTGGCCCAGGAGAATATGGATCTGGCCCGCATCCGGCTCTTGGATGCCCTCAGCAGCTATCAGGCTTTGAAGAAGAACAGGATTATCGTGGTCTTCGATGCCTACCAGGTGGAGCACCGCACTGTGGCTGAGGTGGTGGATTACCACAACATCCATGTGGTGTTCACCAAGGGGGCCCAGACCGCGGATGAATACATCGAGAAGTTCGCCCACGAACACAAGGGTGAACACGACATTGTGGTGGCCACCAGCGATGCCCTGCAGCAGGTGATCATCAGGAGCGCAGGCTGCGCCCTCCTTTCCGCCCGGGAACTGAAGGAAGAGCTGGAAACGGTGCGGGCCAAGGCGGAGGGGGCCTACCGCAGCCGGCAGCGGATCCGCCGGGCTTCGTTGGAAGACGAGCTCCCGCCTGAGGTCAGGGAGCGGATGGCCGGGATCAAGGAGCTGAAAGCAGATGATGATTGATGCCATCAAACGCGAGCTTGAGCAGTACATCGACCCCGAAAAGGCAGAGTTTATGCCCAGGTTCTTTCAGACAGGGCCAGGAGGCTATGCCGAAGGGGACCGCTTTTTGGGGATCACCGTGCCCCACCTGCGCCGGGCAGCCAGGAAGTTCTACCGCCAGATCTCCCTGGAGGAGCTGGAAGCGCTGCTTCAGGACGAGATCCACGAATACCGCTTCACTGCCCTGGCCATGCTGGTCTACAAGTTCGAAAAGGCCGAGACGCCGGAGGAGCGCCGGGAAATCGTCCACTTCTACCTGGCCAACGCTGACTTCGTCAACAACTGGGACCTGGTGGATGCCTCCGCGGACAAGATCCTCGGGGCGTACCTCTACCATCGGGACCGCAGTGTCCTCTGGGAGCTGGCCCGTTCGGGACACCTCTGGCGCCAGCGCCTTGCGGTAATCGCCACCTTCTATTTCATCCGCCGGGGCGACTTCGCCGAGACGCTGCAGCTGGCCGAGTTCTTCTTAGATCATGAGCACGATCTCATCCACAAGGCCGTGGGTTGGATGCTCAGGGAAATCGGCAAACGGGACTTCCAGGTGGAATATGCATTTCTGCGGGAGCACTACCGGCGCATGCCCCGCACCATGCTGCGCTACGCCATCGAGAAATTCGACCCCGAGCTGCGCCGGGCCTTTCTGCAGGGCTTGATTTAAGCCAGGCTGAACTTTCAGCCTGGCCGCTAGTTATGCCTTACGTCCGTACTAGGCGAATGTGGCAGATCTGGGCGCATTGGATGATGGTGAGATCCAGTCTGGGATCCGTTTCTTCGACTTCTATAAAGCTCTCCCCGAAGGCTCTGAGGAAGCCTGTAATCTCCCCGCACTTGGTGTACACGGTCACTTTGCGATCCAGAAAGGGCACCAATCCTTCCGGACAGCGGCAGCATTCCTGGCCCATGGCTACTCCTCCCTCGGTCCGTATCTGGGAATCCTGACAAAGCAGATTTCCCGGCAGCGCACCACAATGGGATGATCCGTTTTGCCCTCCTGGAGGGTGATGGAGCTCTCACCTACGAAAACCAGTTTGCCGGACACCACTCCGCAGGGTGTGGTCACCTCTACAAAGCGGTTGATGAAGTCTTTGAGCGAAACGGGGCAGGGGCAGGGATCCCTTTGCGGTGGCGGAGGCGGCGGGGACTGTGGGGGAACGCAGAGCACATCCCCTGGGAAGATCAGGCTCGGATTGGGGATGTGGGGGTTGGCGGCGATGAGGGCGTTGAGGGAAACGCCAAAGCGCTGGGCGATGAAAAACATGGTGTCCCCCTGCACTACCGTGTATCTTCCTGTGAACCCTGGTGGACACTGTTTCGGTACCCGGGGAAAGCCTTGGTGGGTGGGATACATAGAGGTTTACCTCCTCTCTGATAACTAGCACTGGTAGTATATTCCCCGGGCTGCGCGGGTGAGCTAGGAATGGAGAACCGGATTGCGGCAGGATCACTTAAGCCCCAGGGAATACTCCCTGATGCGCTGGTAGACCGCCTCTCTATGCGCACCTTCCAGGATCCGGGGCCGCACACCGGCGATGTAGGCGGGGACAATGGTCAGATCCCGCACTCCCTGGGCCGACAGGGTAAACTCCAGCAGCATGGTTTCCCAGGTGGCGGGCCGGTTGAGATCGAAGACGAAATTGCCCAGACTGTAGGCGATCACTCCCCCTTGGTAAAACTCCAGCCCCTGGAGGACGTGGGGATGGTGGCCCAGGACCAGATCCGCGCCGGCATCCACCGCTGCCCTGGCCAGGCGCTTCTGCTCCTCGGTGGGTTCGTGCACATACTCCTTCCCCCAGTGCATGCTGACCACCACCACATCCACCTGGGAGCGGAGTCTCTGCACGTCTTCCACTATGAGATCTATTTCCGCCGGGGCCACGCCGGGCTCATCTGCGGTGGCCCTCCAGCTGATGGGCTCCCGGGCATAGACAAACCACATCTCTGTATAGGCCAAAAAGCCGATTTTGACACCTGCCGCTTCCCTGATCAGGGGAGCGCGGGCCTCTTCCAGGCTGCGGCCCGCCCCCACCCAGTCGATTCCGTATTCCCTCAAAAGCCGCATGGTCTCCAAGAGGCCCTCGTGGTGGTAGTCCAGGGCATGGTTGTTGGCCAGGGACACCACATCCAGGCCCGCAAAAGCCAGCCCTTCCACTGCCTCCGGGGGGGCCTGGAACATGTTGATGAAGCGTCCCCGATCCCCCAGGGGCGATTCCAGGTTGGCGAAGCTCAAGTCAGCTTCCCGCAGGGCGGGGGCCGCTTCGGCGAAGATGTACTCCCAGCCCCTTTCCAGCCCCACCTTTTTCACATCCCGATCGAGCATGATATCACCTGCCGCCACCAAGCTGATTTCCCCTGCCCAAGGATGGGCGTGCCCGGAACGCTGCGCGGCCAGGCGCAGGGCATCTAAGGGGTTTTTCAACCGGCTCTGCACCCAGTCCCGCAGCTGGCCGGCGAAGCCCTTGGGGGGCCGGCTCAGGTAGAGGGCGCGGGTCAAGGGGTAAGCGAGAGGGTCGGCCCGGCACTGCCTGGGGTCTACGCCGTTTAGCGGCACAATTCGCACCGCGGGTTTTCTCTCCTGGAGGAGGATCACCCCCAGGCGGCCCCGTCCCTCCTGCAGCTCCTGGATCACCTGGGGGGATGGCAGATAGCGCACCGGTTGGTCCCACCAGGGAAAACCCGGCAGGGCCAGGGCCTGGGAGACCAGGATCTTTTCGGGGCTGGACTGGATCAGATGGGTGAAAGCGGTCAGATCCAGCGCTTCCAGGGGATCAAAAAAGGGCACAACCACCGCGGGAACCAGGCAGCCCAGCTGCCAGCTGACCAAAGCCGGATCCGGCTTTTCCAATTCCACCAGGTAGTCCAGCTCGCCCCGTTTCAGCCTTTCCCGGAGCTGCTCCGGCTGACCTAAAACAACCTGGGCCAAGGGCTGCCCGGGAAAAAGACTCCAGGCCAAGTCCGGGGCAGCAGCGGGCAGTCCCAGCCTTGGCAAAGGGTACGGCCCGGTCAGCCAGGCCAGGCCGGTGAACAGGGCCCCCAGGAGCAGAAAGAAGGCCACCGGCAGCCAAAACAGCCACTGCCTGCGCAGGATCACCACATACACAGCCACCGCCTCCTGGTAATATATACTGGAGCGGGGCGAACCGCATACCCGGAGGGGGCGGGAGCAGCTGCCAGAAAGTTACAGCATATTCCGCTGGAGGCGGGGCAGGCTATTGGCACGGGACGGACTTGGCAGGAGTGTCAGAACACTCATGACGAGTGTCATGCAAAGCGCTTTGCCTGCCTTTTCCGTCCCTCCCTGCGCGGGTAGGGCACTTGGGCGCCGGCCCGCTATTTTTTTGTAAAATGGGTTGTGTCTATGCAAACGTTGGTATACAATGTAGGCAGGAGATAGGGAAGATGTTTTTCATAGGCATTTTCGGAGTGCAGACCAAGGATGAGACCATCAAGACGGTGTCAGGTGTGACCTGCCCGGTGTGTGGGGCCTACGATCGCTATGAAGTTTTGCGGACGTACACCTACTTCCATGTTTTTTTCATCCCGGTTTGGAAGTGGAACAAGCGTTATTTCCTCCGCACCCGCTGCTGCCAGCGGGCGTGTGCTTTGGCAGAAGAGGTGGGGCGCCGCATCGAGCAGGGGCAGGATGTGACCATCACCTCCGCGGATCTCAGGTGCGCGGAGCCCGCGGAGAGGTTCTGCTCCCACTGCGGGGTGCAGCTGCACAGGTCGTACAGCTACTGTCCCTACTGCGGGCAGCGCCTCTGAGGGCTCGTTTCCTTCTTTACATATGATTGCACTAGTTACCTTTATTGTTAATAAAGGTGGCGTATAATCTGCCCTTGGTGGTAAATGTTCGATTGTGCCTCCAGTCACGAACAGGTGCCGCTGCGGGCTGGGGCAGAAACATCTGAATATTTGGCAAACCATGAGAAATCATGGGACGCAAAGCTATAGGGGCTAAGCACAAGTCTGTGTATGCCAGCCAGTTGCGCCTGAGAATGCTGATCACGCTTTCGAGTCGCCTGGCTGGAAAGCGTTTTTTTTATGCCTAGGGGGTTGGGGTATGTCAGCAGCAGACTTTTTAGCGAATTTGGTATTTGAAGAGTGGGAAAGTTCCGAAAAACAGGTCTCGGTGCCATCTGAGCTGCGCCCAGCGGATCAGGAATGGCCGCCTGGCGGTTATGGGGGGCAGGCTTTTGATGCGGGAACCGCGGGGCAGGGGAGCCTGGCCCGTCTTGGTGCCCGGCCCCGGCGTGGAGGTGCGCCAGGGTGAGAGGCTCCTCACCAAGCCCACGGTGCTGGAAAGCGTGGAGGACATCTCCATCACCGTGGGGTATCAACCGCCAGTAAGTGAGTACCAGCTTACCGTTTCCCGGGACAAAATGAAAGTGATCCTGAAAACCAAGTTCCGTCCGGGAACGGTGTTCAAACTGTGCGATGCGGATTTCCAGCAGCGCCTGGTGATCAAGTCCAAACCGGCAGGAACCCTGCCCGCCAAGCCCATCGATCCCCGGCTGGTTCTGGCGGAGCTGCAGCGGGCGGGGGTTAAGGCCGAGTTCATCGATACTCAGCAGGTGATCAAAGCCTGCTTGGGGTGCTGTGATGCGGAAGTAGTGGTGGCCCAGGGCATACGGCCGCTTCCTCCCGTGGACGGCCGGGTGGAGCTGGTGTGCCAGCTCCAGTCCAGGGTGCCCAGTGTCCAGTCGGGGGATCGGGTGGACGTTTTGGACCGGGGCCGTTTCAACGCAGTGAATGCCGGGGATGTCCTGGCTTATATCCACCCTCCCGTTCCCGGGAAACCCGGGATGAACGTCTACGGCAGGGAAGTGCAGCCCCGGGCACCCCGGCCGCCGCGCTTTAGCGCCGGTCCCGGCGTGAAGCTGATCCGGGACGGAAGTGTGGCTGTTGCCGAAATCACCGGCCGGCCCATCTTCAGGGGAGGCCAGCTGCAGGTCAACCCGCAGCTGGTGGTGGACGGCAACGTGGATGTCTCCACCGGCCATGTGGAGTTCCGGGGGGATGTGGTGGTCTTCGGCGATGTGCAGGAGTCCCTCACCGTTAAGGCAGGCGGGATGGTGGAGATCAACGGCAGCGTCTACCACGCCACTGTCCTTTCCGATACCGGTGTGAAGATTGCCGGCAAGCTGATCGGCGGCACCGTGGCCGCGGGGACTAAGCAGCCCGGGCTGGCCAAGGCGGTCAAGCTTCTGCGCCGGCTGGATCGTGATTTGGAGCAGCTGCTGGCGGCCTTTGGGCAGCTGAAGGGGCAGCTGAAGGCAGAGGCCGGCGCCGTGCACGGCCGGGGGGATGGCTATCTTTTCAAGCTGCTCCTGGAGACACGCCTGGCCCATGTGCCTAAGCGCTGGGCTGAGCTGAAGGAGCTTCTGACCGGGGCTGCCGCGGAGGCGTGCGGGGAGGACTTCCTGGAATCCCTGGCGGTCCTGCGCTTTCTGGCGGACAGATTCCTGGGGGCAGCGCCCCTGGAAATCAAGGGTGCCTCCGAAGTGGAACGCTACCGCGAGCTTATGGAGGATCTCACCTCCAGGCTGGAAGAGTGCCTGGAATCAGAGGCTGATATCAGCGTGCATTACTGCCAGAACGCCAAAATCGAAGCTACAGGAAGCGTCGCCATCACCGGGCCCCTGGCCTACGACTGCGAGGTGGTGGCGGGGAACACCCTGAGGATGGCCGGGCAGTGCCGCAGCGGATCCTATACAGCCCAGTCCGCCATTTACGCCAAAACGGTGGGCTCCCAGGGGATGGGGGTGGCCACCTTGGTTGTGGGCGAAGAAGGGGTAATCGGCGCCCGCACCTTTTACCCCGGGGTGAAGCTGCGCATTGGACCCCACGAAACCACCATTGAAGAGGAATGCCGCAACCGGCAGTTCTATGTGCGGGATGGCAAGCTTATGAGCAGAACCTATCAGCCCAGGGAAACGGTGGGCTGAACACAGCTGCGGTGGGTCAAAAGGTCCGCCGCAGTTTGTTTCGCGGGAAAAATCACATAAGTTAAGAGGGAATTAACAGGCCGGAGCCGAAGATATCCATAAAACAAAAACAGCGCAAAACGAGGACAAGGGGTAATGGCCATGAGCAACCAGTCTTATCAGTTGGAGGATCTGGACTTGCAGAGCGCTCAGGAGAGAATCCGGGAGCTCGAAGAGAAGCTGGCCTGGGAGCGGAAGCTGCTGCGCACCATCATCGATAATCTACCCACTGCCATCTACGCCAAGGACACCGAAGGACGGAAGATCCTGGCCAACCGGGTGGACCTGGAAAACCAGGGCCTCACCGATGAGTCACAGGTTCTGGGCAAGACCGATTTCGACTTCTACCCGCGCCACATTGCTGAGCAGTTTTTCCGGGACGATTCCATTGTCCTGAAGCAGGGCAAGGCCATCATCGACCGGGAGGAGCTGATGGCTGAACAAAACGGCCGCGAGCGCTGGCTGCGCACGTCCAAGCTGCCCATCATCGCCGAGGATGGGAAGATCTTGGGCTTAGTCGGCTTCGGCCAGGACATCAGCCTGGAAAAACAGCTGGAGAAGGAGAACGCCGAGGCCGCCGCCCGCATCAAAGAGCAGGAAGAGATGGTGGAGGAGATGATCGCCGATCTGGAGCAGATTCCAGAGAAGATCGGCCAGCTGGTCAACTCCATCACCTATATCGCCCGGCAGACGAAGATGCTCTCCATCAACGCCACCATTGAAGCGGCTCGGTTGGGTGATTTGGGCCGGGGCTTTGAAGTGGTGGCGGAAGAAGTGGGCCAGCTTTCGGATCGTTCCAGCGAGGCGGCCACCCAGGTTAAGGAGGCCATTGCAGAAGTGGAGACTTTGGTGGGCACCATTTTAGAAGTGTGGCGCACCCGGACCCAGGTGCGGCCCTGATCCGCTTCTGCCGGAATATACAGCTGAAAAGAGCAAGAGCTCAGGACATCTGAGCTCTGTGCTGCGCTACCCGGCGGTTCATGTCCAGCCACTTCCACAGCTTGACTGGGACCCGCCGGGGTCTTTTTTTGCTGATTTTGATGGAAAGATAGGGGGCCTCGCTTAAGCCCAGCTCACCTGAGCACTTCTGGCAGTAGCTTAAGTGTGAACGATTCACTGTGAGGCAATCATGGCAGATTCTCATGCAACCATCTCCTTCCGCTTGTGTTCTGCGAACAAAAAAACGCATGCTTCTCCAGGAGAAAACATACGCTTGGTCGGCTCCTACGGGGTTAGCTGACGGGTTAGGGCTACCAAGCTGCCCCTCCTGCCCTGCCGCAAGCAGGATTCACCCCAAAAGAGATGGTTCCCCCGCTGATACTGTTCGGAGCTTTCATCTAATTGCGTTTATATTATACCCCACTGCGCGGGCAAAAGCAAGGAAGCTGGGCGTTTCCTAATAGAAGCTTCACAGATCTCCCCCAAAGATTTGACCTTCGGGCCGTTGACACCCTGGCAGCGGCCCAGTATAATGAACATGATCGTGAAAAAATTAACGAAGTCCACTGGGGGAGAGCGGCTATACCTCGCCCATCTGCCGTAATTGGAAAGATGATGTTCAGGAAACGTTACGATATCAGCAAAGGAGGGTTGCCTGGAGGATGCATGCCCGCCGCAGTTTTCTGGACAGACAAGTCAGGACGAAAAGGTAACTCAAATGGTAACTGGTGGAGCTGAAGAAGGGGCAGGATTGTCAGCACAGCTTGCGTAATGCTTGGTAAAAAAGATTTGATGAATGCACCTGTTCAGGAGAAAACGCGCAAAAGGGGTTGGAAGCATGGGATGCATATGCACTGACGGGAACCGGGAGATGCAGATCGATCTTGCACCGCTGGAGCAAATCTTAGCAGGCTACGCCAGGGAGGAGCGCTGGCTCATACCCATTCTGCAGGACGCCCAGGACGTATACGGTTACCTGCCGTTTGAGGTACTGCAGGCGATCGCCCGGCATGTGCAGGTCTCTTTCAGCAAGGTGTACGGTGTGGTCACCTTCTACACCCAGTTTCACTTAAAGCCACGGGGCCGCAATGTGATCAAGGTCTGCACAGGAACTGCCTGCCATGTGCGGGGCGGCGGCGAGGTGCTGGCGGCCCTGGAGGAAGCCCTGAGGATCAAGGCCGGGGAAACCACGCCGGATCTGGAGTTCACCCTGGAGACCGTGGCCTGCCTGGGGGCCTGCGGGCTGGCGCCTGTGATCATGGTCAATGAAGATACCCACGGCCGGGTGAATCCCGACAGCATCAAGGCGATTCTGGACAGCTACAGAAAGACAGCTCCCAGGGAGGTGGCCGCGGTATGAGTGCAGTGGCGGAGCTGAGGGAGCTGGGGAACCGGCTGAGACAGCAGTTCTCGCAAAACGGCCGGAGCAAACCCAGGATCATAGTGGGCATGGGTACCTGCGGGATTGCCGCGGGGGCCCGGGAGGTTTTTCAAGCGATTATCCAGGAAGTGGAAAACCGCAGGCTGGATGTGGTTGTGGGACAGACCGGCTGTATCGGCATGTGTCAAAAGGAACCCCTCCTGGATGTGCAGCTGCCTGGTGGCCCCCGGGTTACCTATGGCAATGTCGCGGTCAAAGACGTGCCCCGCATCATCGCCAGCCACGTGCTGAACGGGAAGATCGTGGCCGATTTGGCCGTTGCTTACTTCGCCGACGGAGGGTTTCACCTGGAAGGCATCCCCAGCTATGATCAACTGGACTTTTTCAAGAAGCAGCACAGGATCGCCCTGGCCAACTGCGGCCACATCGATCCTGAGAGCATAGATGATTACATCGCCGCAGGAGGCTACGCGGCCTGCGCCAAGGTCCTGACCGAGATGACCCCGGAAGAGGTCATTGCCGAAGTCAAAGAGGCGGGTCTGCGGGGCCGGGGGGGTGCCGGTTTTCCCACGGGCTTGAAGTGGGAGCTCACCCGCGGCACGCCCAGCGACAAGAAGTACGTCATCTGCAACGCGGATGAGGGCGATCCCGGAGCGTTCATGGACCGCAGTATCCTGGAAGGTGACCCCCACCGAGTCATCGAGGGTATGATTATCGGCGGCTATGCCATTGGAGCTAGCGAAGGCTACATCTACGTCCGGGCGGAGTATCCCCTGGCCATCAAGCGTTTGGAGATCGCCCTCCGGCAGGCCAGGGAACGGGGCTTTTTGGGCAGCAGCATCTTCGGCAGCGGCTTCAACTTCGATCTGCAGATCAAAAAGGGAGCCGGAGCCTTTGTCTGCGGAGAAGAAACTGCCCTCATGGCCTCCATTGAGGGACGGCGGGGCATGCCCAGGCCCAAACCGCCCTTCCCGTCTGTTTCCGGCCTGTGGGGAAAGCCCACCAACATCAACAACGTTGAGACCCTGGCCAACGTCGCGGAGATCATCCGCCGGGGCGCCGGGGAGTTCAACAGGATCGGTACCGAGGGGAGCACAGGCACCAAGGTGTTTGCCCTCACGGGGAAAATCGCCAACACAGGTCTGGTGGAGGTGCCCATGGGCAGTTCCCTCAGGGAAGTGATCTACGAGATCGGCGGAGGTCTGCCAAGCGGCGCCGAGCTGAAGGCGGTGCAGATCGGCGGACCCTCCGGGGGCTGCATCCCCGCGCACCTGCTGGATCTGCCCATCGACTACGCATCCCTCCAGGAAGTGGGGGCCATGATGGGTTCCGGCGGCATGGTGGTCATGGATCAGGCCACCTGCATGGTGGACGTGGCCCGCTTTTTCCTGCGCTTCACCCAAAGCGAATCCTGCGGCAAGTGCACTCCCTGCCGGGAAGGTACCAAGCGCATGCTGGAGATTTTGGACCGCATCTGCTCCAAGCAGGGGCGGGAAGGCGATCTGGAGCTCCTGCAGGAGCTCGGGGAGCACATTCAGGACACCTCCCTCTGCCAGCTGGGCGCCTCAGCCCCCAACCCGGTGCTCAGCACCCTCCAGTATTTCCGTGAAGAGTACGAAGCGCATATCCGGGACAAGCGCTGCCCGGCCAACGTCTGCGCCGGCATGCGCGCCCCCTTCGAAGTGGACCTGGCAGCGTGTATCGGCTGCGGTCTGTGCGCCAGGCTCTGTCCTGTGGGCGCGGTGAGCGGCGAACGGCGCAAGCCCCACAGAATCGATGCGGAGCTGTGCATTTCCTGCGGAGCCTGTGCCGAGAAGTGTCCGGTGCGGGCCATTGCCCAGGGCGCTTAGGCTGGAGAAAGGAGTAGTGTCATGAGCAAGATCAGCTTAACCATAGATGGTTTGACCGTTGAGGTGGAGCAGGGGACAACCATCCTGGAGGCGGCCCGGTTCCTGGGCATCGAGATTCCCACCCTCTGCCACCATCCGGATCTTTCAGTACACGGTTCCTGCCGGGTCTGTATGGTGGAAGATGTGCAGACGGGCAGACTCCTCGCCTCCTGCGCAGTGGAGGCCGCGGAGGGGATGGTGATCAGCACCCGCAGCAGCCGGGCCCGCCGGGCGCGCCGGCGCAATGTGGAACTGATTTTGGCCAACCATCCCCAAGACTGCTTAAGCTGCTACCGCAGCGGCAGCTGTGAACTGCAGGAGATCTCCTACAAGCTGGGGGTAAACAGTGAAGATGTGGCCAGGATCCGGGGGGAAAACCGCAGCCTGCCCCTGGACGAGCTGGGCCCAGCCTTAAGGAGGGACCCCAACAAGTGCATCCTCTGCGGGCGCTGCGTGCGGGTGTGCGAAGAAGTGCAGGGCGTATCGGCCCTGGCCTTTGCCGGCCGCGGCTTTTCCGCCACAGTGACCACCGCCTTCGATCTGCCCATGGCGGAGATCAACTGCGCCAACTGCGGCCAGTGCGCTGCCGTATGTCCGGTGGGCGCCATCACCGAAGTGAGCGAAATCGACGCGGTGTGGCAGGCCCTGGAAGATGAGGACAAGTTCGTGGTGGTGCAGACCGCCCCCTCCATCCAGGCCACCATTGGAGAGGAGTTCGGCCTGGAGCCGGGGACGGTGGTCACGGGCCAGCTGGTCACCGCCCTGCGGCTGCTCGGCTTTGACCGGGTCTTTTCCACGGAGTTCAGCGCCGACCTCACCATCATGGAGGAAGGGCGGGAGTTCGTGGCCCGGATCCAGGGAAACAAGCGGCTTCCCCACATCACATCCTGCTGCCCGGGCTGGGTGAAGTTCGCGGAGCACAACTACCCTGACCTTTTGGAGCACCTATCCTCGGCCAAATCCCCGCAGCAGATGTTCTCCACCCTGGCCAAAACCTATTACGCCCAGAAGATCGGCATCGACCCTGCTAAGGTCTTCACCGTGTCGGTGATGCCCTGCACGGCCAAGAAGTTTGAGAAAGACAGGGAGGAGCACCGCGACAGCGGCTTCCAGGATACCGATGCGGTGCTCACCACCAGGGAACTGGCCCGCATGATCAAAGAGGTGGGCATCGACTTTGCCAACCTCCCTCCCGGCGCCTACGATTCCATCCTGGGCAGCCAGTCGGGTGCGGCTACCTTGTTTGGCACCACAGGGGGCGTTACGGAAGCGGCCCTGCGCACGGTGAAGGAACTGCTCACCGGCGAACCGCTGGAGCGGTTGGAATTGGGCTTTGTGGGCATCAAGCGGGCTGAGGTGGAAATCGGCGGCCGCACGTTCAAGATCGCCGTGGTGAGCGGCTTGGCGGAGGCGTCCCGGCTCCTGGACGAGGTGCGTGCCGGCCGGTCCGATCTGGACTGGATCGAGATCATGGCCTGTCCCCACGGCTGTGTAGGGGGAGGGGGACAGCCCCTGCCCAACAGCCAGGAGAACAAGGACAAGCGGGCCCGGGGCCTGGCCCAGATCGACCGGCACCAGACCATCCGCAAATCCCATGAGAACCCGGAGATCCTGGAGCTGTACCGGGAGTTTCTCGGCCAGCCCTTAGGCGGTACCTCCCACGAGCTCCTGCACACCAGCTACCAGGCGCGGGCCAGATAGGAGGGAGCCCATGATCAGGCGCAGCTCTCCCATCCTGTTCTTCGCGTTCCTTGCCATGCTTTTCCTGCCGGGGAACCTGGCTGCTGCCGAGGCCGGCGCGATCCGCATCCAGGGGCCCCCCGCGGTGGGGCTTCTGCCCCTGCTCTGGCTGGAAGAAGAGGGCCTTTTAGACGCCGTGGACCTGGAGATCTTCATCTCCCAGGACCACCAGCGGGGTATTGCCCTTGTGGCCAGCGGCGATCTGGATTTCCTGGTCACCGGGGTCAATGTGGGCGCCAAGGCCTATAACCGGGGAGTGGACCTCCAACTTGTCAACACCAACACCTGGGGCATTGATTACCTCCTCACCGCGGGCTTCGCCCCGGAGGGCTGGGCTGATCTGGAAGGGAGGACCCTCTGCCTGCCCCTGCAGGGGGGACCGTTGGACTTCCTGGCCCGCTACCTTCTGGTGCAAAACGGGGCGGAGCCTGGCAGGGTGGAGTTTGTCTACCTTCCCTCCAACAATGGGGCCAGAACCTTCCAGCTGGGCCGGGTGGATGCCATCATCCTGCCGGAGCCGCTGGTCACCATCACTTTGAACAGCTTTCCAGAGGCCCATCTCTCCTTTGACATGCAAAAGGAATGGGGAAAGCTGCACGGAGATGAGCGCATCCCCTTTGTGGGACTGTTTGTGCGGGGCAGCTTCGCCCGGGAGCAGCCGGAGCTAACTGCCCAAATCGCCCGCCTCTACCGGGAGGGGGTGGAGTGGGTGCAGGCCCATCCCCTGGAAGCCTCCGCCCTGGCGGAGCGGCATTTCGGCCAGAATGCGGCGATTTTCCGGCAGTCACTGGACCGCATCCACTTCCAGGTCTATCCCCGGGAGGAGGCCCGGGACCTTATCGAACTGTTCTTCGGCGAAATCATGGATTTCTTCCCCGAGATGATAGGTGGTCAGCTGCCCGATGACAGCTTTTATTTCTAAACACCGGCAGGAGCTGAGAAGAATACTCGCGGGGCTTTTGGGCCCCGCCGCCGTGCTCGCGCTCTGGAGCGGCCTGGCCCGGTACTACCATCCCATGATCCTCCCTTCGCCGGGGGAGACCTGGCGGGCGCTGGTGACCCTCTGGCGGGAGGGCAGCCTGCTGGGCAGCGTTGCCATCACCCTGCGCCGCACGGTGTGGGGCTATGCCCTAGCGCTCTTAGCCGGCTTCAGTCTGGCCGCCCTGACCAAAGGGACAGCTTTCTGGCGGGCGCTGCTTCGGCCCATCCTGGCCATCGTGCAGATCATTCCTCCGGTGGTCTGGACCATTCTGGCGGTGATCTGGTTTGGAGTGGCCAGCCAGAGCGCGCCCATCTTCCTCATCTTCATGGTCACCCTGCCGTTGAGTTTTGCCAACACCGCGGCGAGTCTGGACAGCATCGACGGCCGGCTGGTGGAGATGGCCCAGGTGTACCGCTGCAGCCGGCGCCAGATCGTCACCCAGCTCTACCTGCCTGCCCTTCTGCCCCAGCTGGCCAACACGGTGAGTGTGGGCTTTTCCTTTGCCTGGAAGGCCGCGATTTTCGCCGAGTTCATGGGCAGCACAAGCGGGGTGGGCTTTCTGCTCAGCACCGCCAACAGCAACCTGGAGACGGAAAAGGTGTTCGCCTGGGTGCTGGTCCTGATCGCCGTGATGCTGGTGTGCGAATACGGGCTGCTGCTTCCCTTGAAGCGCCGCGCCGAGAGGTGGTGGGCATGAAACAGACGGTTCTGGAGTTTCACGGGGTGTACAAGGAATTCACCTCGGCGGGGGGCAGGCTCCAGGTGGTGGAGGATTTTTCCCTGGCCCTGGCGCCGGGGGAGATCGCGGCCTTGGTGGGGCCCTCGGGCTGCGGAAAGACCACCCTGCTCAACCTGGCCGCGGGAATTCTCCGGCCCACCAGGGGCAGGGTAAGCGTAGGGGCCGGGGTGCGCCTCGGCTACGTGTTTCAAGAGCCGCGGCTTCTGCCCTGGAAGACGGTGGAGGAGAACATCCGCTTTGTCCAGGAAGGCTTGTTTCCGGGCAGCAGAGGTGCAGCTCTGCGCCGCCAGATCCTGGAGCAGGTGGGGCTGACCGTTTTCCGCGGGGCCTATCCCCGGGAGCTCAGCGGCGGCATGAAGCAGCGGGTGGAGCTGGCCAGGGCCCTGGCGGTCCAGCCCGATCTTCTGCTTTTGGACGAGCCCTTCAAGTCCCTGGATGGAGAGGCCAAAGGCGAGCTGCAGCAGCTGCTTAAGGCCGCGCATAGGCAGGCGGGCTTTGCCGCGCTGCTGGTCACCCACGACCCGGACGAGGCGGTGCTCCTCGCGGACCGGGCGGTGGTGCTCTCGCCCCGCCCTGCCAGGACTCTCCAGGAGCTGGATCTGCAGGCCTCCAGGGGAAGGAGCGGCTGGGAGGTGGCCGCGGCCATCCGGGTGCTGCTGGACCAGGCGGGGTGAGGCCCGCTGCCTTTCCCTTCCGCATATTATTCTCCCCAGCTGGGAAACTACTAGGGAACAACCTACGCGGAAAGGGAGGAAGACTATGCCGGAAAACCTGCAGCCGCCTACACCTACTATGCAGGATATGGAGATTGTTTCCCAGGACCTCAAGGCCTTCGACGGCCGGTTCAAGCTGGATAAGTACGGCTTTGATCCCCAGATGCCTGGGCATGCCACCGAACACCAGATGATTGTGCGCCAGCAGCCCCGCACCGCCAAGAAGGTGGGCTGCGGGATCAGCCTGCCCCTGGAAGTGCGGCAGGAAATAGCTCTTATGCTGGATGAACACCAGTGCGCGCTCACTGTGGCCCTCCACCAGTACAACAAGCACCACTGGCTGAGCGAGGGGGCCGAAGGCTTCATCAGCCTGCACCACCTCCTGGAGGAACACATTGAAAAGACCATGAAGCACATCGACGATGTGGGTGAGCGGGTGGCCCGGCTGGGTATGGTGCCCACCGCCCATCCCGTGGCCCAGCACGAGCTGTCCTACATCAAATGCGAACCGGAGGGCAGGTATTCCATCCGGGACTTCCTGCGCAACGATCTGGAACACGAGCTGAAAATCCAGCAGATGCTGCGCAAGACCATTGAGCGGGCCCACCAGCTCAAGGACTACGGCACTGTGGAGGTCCTGGAAGATATTCTGGTGGAACGGGAAGATTTGGGCTACCACCTCTACAGCGTGCTGGAGGATGATACACTGGTGAGGGGCATGGAGCATCTGATCTTCCAGTCGGGGAACATCGCCGGTGACCGCCCCATGGATCCCCGCACACCCCTCCAGTAGCGAAGCAGTCAACTAAATAGAACAGAGCTGGCAGGGCCGGTCTTCCCCAGGGAGACCGGCCCTTTGCCGCGCCCGGCTTTCCTGGACGGGCCTGAAACATTTGAAACAAGGCAGGAAAAGGGGGTTAAGCACAGAAGAACTTTAGTGAAAGAATGTAAACTGTTGAGGAGGAGCCTATGGTTACCATGAGGGATATCGCCCAGCGCGCGGGTACTTCCCTGGCCACGGTGAGCCGGGTCCTGAACGGGCATCAGACGGCCAACGCAGCAGTGGCGGCCAGGGTTTTGGAAGTGGCGGCGGAACTGGGCTATGAGAAAAGGACAGGGAAAAAGCTGAAACAAACCTTGGCTGTACTGGTCACTTGGCCCAGCACCTCGCCCACCCAGACCCTGCGGGACAGCCAGTACGCCATGATGTTCCTGCATCCCATCTACGTGGCTGCCGAACGCCTCGGTTATCACCTGGTCTTTCATTTTGGCACGCCCGAAGGGAAACTTTCCTCCTTCCTGCGCTGGGAGATAGCCACCAAGCAGTTTGAGGGTGCCCTGATTGTGGGCAGCTACTACGACATGGAGCACACCTACGTGAAGCACCTGCGCACCGCGGGTATCCCCTTCTTCCACCTGACCATGCCCCCGGTGGATATGGAGGGGCCCTTCAGCTATGTGGCGGTGGATGATTATGCCGGAGGCTACCGGGCAGGGGAGCACCTGGCCCGGCTGGGCTGCCGCAGGGTGCTGCATATTGCCGGGCCCAAAGACTCCCGGGATGCCCTGGAACGGCAGAAGGGCTTTCTCCAGGCCTGCCGGGATCACGGCCTGGAAAACCGGCAGATCATAGTCTATCAGGGAGATTTTCATGAACCCGCCGGCGAGCGCTGCGGCTACTACCTGCTCAAGCAGGGGCAGATGCCCGACGGCATTTTCGCGGCCAATGACATGATGGCCATCGGCTGCATGCGGGTTCTGCAGGAGGCGGGGGTGAAGATACCGGAGGATGTGCGCATGGTGGGCTTCGATGATATTGTCCTCGCCTCCTACGTTGAGCCGAGCCTCACCACCATCCGGGTCCCCTATGAAGACCTGGCCCGCATAGCCACGGAGGAGCTGGTGAAACAGATTGAGTATCCCATGCGCAAAACGATCAAGGTCCGCCTGGAAGCGGAACTGGTGGTCAGGCGCTCGTGCGGTGGAAAAGGCTAGGGAGGTGGTTTAAGCTACACTGACTCTGGCGGCGCAGCCGCAGATGACCTGGTTGTCCTGGAGGAGCAAGTTCTATGACAGCAGGCCCTGAAAGGCCAGCCTGCGGGAGAAGGAGGAAAAAGGTGAGAGCAAAGCTGATCAAGGAGGAACACCTGGCCAGAGCAGAAGAGTTGGTGCAGCAGATGACCCTTGAGGAAAAGGTGGCCCAGCTGGGTTCCTTCGGGCCCCAGCAGCTGCTGGAAAACGGCCGCCTGAGCCAGGAGGGGAAAAAACTTCTCAGCCGGGGCATCGGCCAGATCTCGCGCCTGGCCGGCGCCAGCGACCTGGGGCCGGAGGAAGCGGCCCGGGCGGCCAATGAAATTCAAGAATATCTGCTGAAGGAGACCCGTTTGGGTATCCCCGCGCTCATGCATGAAGAATGCCTTTCGGGCTACATGGCCAAAGGGGGAACCACATTCCCCCAGAGCATCGGTATGGCGGCCACCTTTGACCCGGGTCTGATGGAGCGGGTTACCACCGTGATCCGGGAGCAGATGCGGGCTGTGGGAGCCCATCTGGGGCTGTCGCCTGTGTTAGATCTGGCCCGGGATTTCCGCTGGGGCCGGGTGGAGGAGACCTTCGGCGAAGACCCCTACCTGGTTGGGGCCATGGCTGCGGCTTACGTGCGGGGCCTGCACGGGCCTAACCTGGCGGAGGGCATCGCCGCTACCTTGAAGCACTTCGCCGGCCACGGCGTGTGCGAGGGAGGGCGCAACCACGCCCCGGTGCACCTGTCTGAATTTGAAATGCGGGAGCAGCACCTGCTGCCCTTTGAGGCGGTGGTGAAGCACGAAGGTGTGCTCTCGGTGATGAACGCCTACCACGACTGGGACGGAGTGCCCTGCGCCGCGTCCCGCAAGCTGCTCACGGAGATCCTGCGGGATGAGTGGGGTTTTGAGGGGGTTGTGGTTTCCGACTACTGGAGCATCCCCATGCTGAATACGGACCACCGCATCTCGCCCGATGAAAAGATCTCGGCCCTGCTGGCCCTCGCGGCGGGGCTGGATGTGGAACTGCCCCACACCCAGTGCTATGGGGAACAGCTTATCCAGGCTGTGCAGGAGGGGCTCGTCTCAGAAGAGCTGATCGACCTGTCGGTGAAGCGGCACCTGGCCGTGAAACTTGCCCTGGGCATCTTCGACAGGCCCATGGTGGCCGCAGTGGTGGAGGCGGAGCAGTTTGAAACGCCGGCCCAGCGGGAGCTGGCCAGGGAAGCGGCCCGCCGCTCCATGGTGCTTTTGAAAAACGAAGGCGGGCTTCTGCCCCTGCGCAAGGACCTGGCTTCCCTGGCGGTGATCGGCCCCAACGCGGCTTCCACCCGCAACCTCTTGGGGGACTACGCCTACAGCGCCCATGTGAACAGGGCCGAGGATGCGGTGCGCATCGTGAGCGTCCTGGAAGGGATCAAAGCAGCGGTGAGCCCCGAGACCCAGGTGCACTATGAGGAGGGCTGCACCATTTTGGGCCAGGATCGCTCCGGTATCCCCAAGGCGGTGGAGGCGGCCCGGCAGGCGGATGCGGTGATTTTGGTTGTGGGCGGCAGGTCCGGCCTATCTGGTGTGAACACCCTCAGCGAAGACGAACGCTACATGAGCGGCGAGCTGTCCGGTGACCAGCTGGATTCCGACGGCGAGTTCCAGGACCGCACCGATTTGGATCTCCCCGGCGTCCAGCGGGAGCTGGTGGAGCAGGTGCTGGCGGTGGGCAAGCCCACGGTGGTGGTCCTGGTGAACGGACGGCCCCTGGCCCTGCCCTGGCTGCACAAGCAGGCGCCGGCCATCCTAGAGGCCTGGCTGCCTGGGGAAGAGGGCGGCCATGCGGTTGCGGACATCCTGTTTGGGGATTACACCCCCGGCGGGCGCCTGCCGGTATCCATTCCCCAGGATGTGGGGCAGCTGCCCGTGCACTACAACCGCAAGTACATCTCCAAAAACCGCCACTACCTGACCATGAGCAGTAGACCCCTGTATCCCTTCGGCTACGGTTTGTCCTACACCAGCTTTGAGTACGGAGACTTCGCCGCGGCCTTCCAAGGTGAGGAACTGGTGGTATCCTGCAGCATTACCAATACCGGAGACCGCGGGGGACACGAAGTGGCCCAGCTGTACGTCGCGGACCGGGTGGCCTCCCGGGTGCGGCCTACCCTGGAGCTGAAGGGCTTCCAAGCGGTGTACCTGGAGCCCGGGGAGAGCAAACGCCTCACCTTCCGGGTGCCCCTGGAGCTGCTCTCCTTCTTGAACGAACTGGGGCAGTGGATCACCGAGCCCGGTGAGTTCTGGGTGGCGGTGGGACGCTCTTCGGAAGAGTTCCCCTTGGAGACGGTGCTCACTTTAGAAGGCGGACTCAGGCGCTATCCCCAGCGGCAGGTCTTCTTCAGCACCTGCACCGTGGAATAAGCTGATTCTTGCTGGTAGCGGTCCGCTCCCCATGGGGGGCGGGCCTCCATTTGTTAAGCGCATGTTAGGGAGAAGTGGGTGGCGAACGGTCCCGGAAAGGGGAGATGGAACCCTGGCGCCCGCTTCAGCAGGCCTTTCCCCCGGTGCAGGGGATGTTTGTAAAAGGTTTCACAAAAATGGCCGGGAAGCATTGACATAAAAATTTCTAAATGATAGGCTGGTAGCAGATGGAACGGCTTTGGGAAGGAGGCGATAGCGTGGGGAGGATTGGCATCGGTGAGCTGATCCTGATTCTGGTGTTGGCTCTGATCATCTTTGGACCTGCCAAACTGCCTGAGATCGGCAAAGCGGTGGGCAGGGGTCTGCGGGAGTTTAAAAACGCAGCTAAAGGACTTGATTCAGCTGGGGAAGAGGACAACAAAAGTGCCTGAAGGCTTAAGTTCGGTGGATGTCTATGTTCAAGCGGCAGAGAAGTGCGCATAGCGACGGAGCAGGCATGACCCTTGTGGAGCATTTAGCGGAGCTGAGGCGCCGCATCATCATCAGTGTTCTGGCTCTGGCCCTGGGCGTGGTGGTGGGTTTCTACTATTCCTCCCCCATGGTCCAGTTCCTCTTGCGGCTCCCGGGGGAGCTGGTCTACCTCTATCCCGGTGAAGCCTTTTTTGTGCACCTGGAAGTGGCTTTGGTGGTGGGGATCGTCCTCAGTTCACCGGTTGTCCTCTACCAGGTGGTCCGCTTTATCGCACCCGGGCTTTTGGCCCAAGAGAAGCGCATCCTCCAGGTGGGCCTGCCCGCGGCTTTGCTGATGTTTGCCGGGGGTACAGTCTTTGCCTACCAGGTGATCCTTCCTTTGGCCTACAGGTTCTTCCTGGGTTTTGGCACCGAGTCGCTGACGCCCATGATCTCCATCGGCAATTACGTATCCTTCGTGATCCGTTTAGTTCTCCCCTTTGGACTGGTGTTTCAGCTGCCCTTGATCGTACTCCTCTTCACCAGCATCGGCATCCTCAGCCCGGAGATCCTGGTGAAGTACAGGAAGTACATCGTTTTGGTTGTTTTCATCACTGCTGCTGTGCTCACCCCGCCGGATGTTATCTCCCAGACGTTCATGGCCGTACCCATGGTGCTGCTTTACGAGGTGAGCATCCTCTTGGCTAGGATGGTGGTGCGCCGAAGGAAGGCCCGCCGGGGCTGAGTAAATTTTTGACGAGGTTTGTGAACGTCAGCACTTTAGCGTTCTGCAACTAACTGGGGAATCTTTGAGTAAGATTCAATACATACATATGGAGGCGGATGCAGATGGAAGCAAAGAAAAAACTACTTACCCGGAGAGACTTTTTGGTCAGTGCCGGGGGAGCCGCGGCCGGTTTGGCCCTGGCCACCAGCGGTCTGGGGATCCTCACGCCCAAGGCGGAAGGAGCTATGGTGGATCTGCCTGAATATCCCTGGACTGAGTACTTCAACAAGCCCCTGGATGTGGAGCGGGTGCGCCATTTAGGTGCGGAAAACTACCGGGCCGGTCAGGGTTGCAGCGAAGGGGCGTTCCGGGCCCTCCTGACAGAGCTGGGTGAACCCTTCAGCTTCATACCTCCCCAGCTGATGAACTTCGGCAAGGGCGGAGTCGTGGCCTGGGGAACCCTCTGCGGAGCGCTCAACGGTGCCTGCGCCGCCGTGTCCCTGGTGTACGGCGGACAGCCCATGACCCTCATCGTCAACGAGCTTATGGCCTGGTACAGCGCAACTCCGCTGCCCTTGGAAGCCGAACACCGCAGCGTGGCCGGCAATCCGCTCTGCCATGCGTCCATCGCCAATTGGTGCAAGGTTTCCGGCAAGAAGGCCAGCGAGAGGGGACCGCGCTGCGCAGCCCTCACCGGTGATGTTGCGGCCCAGGCTGCCCTGTACATGAACCAGATGCTGGAGGGCACCTTTGTTCCGGTCTTCGCCATGTCTGAGGAAACCAAGGCCTGCTACGACTGCCACGTAGGCGGCTTTGCCGACGACACTCTGGGCAAGATGGACTGCAAAGGCTGCCACGAAGGCCACTAAGGCTTTACGAGCGTACTTCTGGGGAGAGCGTCTCGTACGCTTTCCCCAGTTCACTTCTTTGATGTGGAGTAGGTGCTATGGCCAAGAAGAAACTGCGGGTTGTGATCTTTGCACTTATACCGGTGCTGGTGTTGGTGCTGCTGGCCTTCCGGGCCTTTGAGCATTCCGCCGCTTATTACTACACCATCTCTGAAGCCAAGGAGCTGCAGGCCGAGGCGCAGAAGCTGCGCATTAAGGGCCAGGTGGTGAAGGACAGCGTCCATTACGATCCCAGTATTCCCCTTTTGGAGTTTGCCCTTGCGGATCAAGCTGCCCAGATCGATGTTATTTATGGGGGAGTGCTGCCGGACAATTTCCACCACGCCCAGGAGGTGATTGTGGAGGGGAAGTTCACCTCCGGGGGGGAGTTTATGGTGAGCAAGCTGATGCTCCAGTGCCCATCCAAATATGAAGGAGAAGAATAGTGCGCGACCTAGGACTTATTTCCCTTTATCTATCCTGCGCGGCAGCCCTTTGGGCAGTCTATGCCGGGGCCCGGGGGGAGGCCAAGGCTCGCCGGGTAAACCTAGTTTCCATTCTTACCGCGGGCCTCAGCACCCTGACTTTGGTGTTCTGCTTTTTGACCGATGATTTCCGGCTGGCCTATGTGGCCCGCAACTCGGCGCGCAGCCTGCCGGTGCTCTACAAAATCAGCGCCCTCTGGGCCGGCCAGAGCGGTTCGCTCCTTTTGTGGCTTCTGATCCTTTCCTTCTATTCTTTCGCCGTGCAGCGCAGCCGCCCGCTGCGGGAAGGGGGGCTGGATCTTAGGGTGAACGCCATCCTGGGCGCGGTGAGGGCGGTTTTTGCTCTCCTGCTGCTGTTTGTCAGTTCGCCCTTTGAGCTCCTGGCTGACCCGCCCTACAGCGGCGCGGGGCTCAACCCCATGCTGCAGAGTCTGGGCATGGTGGTCCATCCCCCGCTCCTTTTTGCCGGCTTCAGCGGCTTTGCGGTCCCCTTTGCCCTGGCCGCCGCGCAGCTGTGGCCCGGGGACAGCTCCGGGCGCTGGCTGGAATTGGCCCGGCCCTGGGCCCTCACGGCCTGGCTCTTTCTGACCGCGGGCATAGTCACCGGCGGCCAGTGGGCCTACAGCGAACTGGGCTGGGGGGGCTACTGGGCCTGGGACCCGGTGGAAAACGCCTCCCTTTTGCCTTGGTTCACCGGCACAGCCTTGGTGCACACCCTGCTTTTGGGTAGGGGACAGCCCGGCGGTCAGTGGTGGGGTTATCTGCTCAGCGCGCTCACCTTTGTGCTCACCATCTTCGGCACCTTCCTCACCAGAAGCGGTGTTTTGGATTCGGTGCACGCCTTTTCCGGAGGGGTTCTGGGATCCATCTTCCTAGGGGTCTTGGGGGCCCTGGCGGCTTTTGCGGCTTGGCTGGCCTGGGTCCGCCGCACCAGCCTGCAGGGTGCAGGGCCTGGGGAAGAGCGCCCTGCGGCGCTGGCTTCCGGCATCAAGCTGGGGAACTTCCTGCTCCTGCTCCTTGCGGGGGCGGTCTTTGCCGGCACCATGTTTCCCGTTCTCTCCCGGGTCTTGGTGGGGAGGGAGATCGTGCTGGATGAGGGGTTTTTCAACCAGGTGACCGTTCCCCTCTTTTTACCGCTCCTCCTGCTCATGGGCTCAGCTCCCCTGCTAACCCCACATACAGCAGGCTTCTTGGGGATTCTGCGGCGCGCCTGGTTTCCTGCGCTCTGCGGCGCTTTGACCGGGCTGGCGGTGCATTTTACCCTGGGGGGAGGATCAGCTCCTGCCCTGGCTTTGGCCGTGGCCGCCTTCGGTCTGGTGACCCACTTGGGAACGCTGCTTAGGCGGAAGGGCCCCCTCAAACCCGGGAGCATCCTGGTGCATGTGGGCGTTCTTCTCATGCTCATCGGCATTGCCGGCTCATCATCCTATACCGACAGCCTCTATGTGTCGGTGGAGCCCGGGGATGAGGTGGCCTTTGCCGGATACATCCTGACCTATCCTGGGCTCAGGGCCCGCTACGGCGCTGACCGCTACACCGTGGGTACCACCCTGAGCATCAGCAAGAACGGCCGGGAAGTGGGCCAGCTCACCGCGGAGAAGACCTTGTGGGAGAACCGCAGCCAGCCCTCGACGGAGGTGGGTATTTTCAGCCGCCTCAAGGAAGATCTCTATCTTAACTTGGCCGGCTGGCAGGGCCAGACCGTACAGCTGCACCTGCAGCGTTTTGCCCTGGTGAGCTGGATCTGGTTTGGTTCCTTTGTGGTCTATCTCGGTGCCCTAGGGGCGCTTTTGGACAAGCAGGTGAAGGTGTGGCAGCGAAGAACGTTTTAACAGTCAGGAATCTCCGCAAACAGCTGGGGGCTAAAGAGATCCTCAAAGGGATCTCCTTCCAGGCGGCCTCGGGAGAACTGGTGGCGGTCACCGGCCCCAACGGGGCGGGGAAGACCACCTTGCTTCGGCTCATCGCGGGGCTCATGCCCCCAAGCGGCGGTGAGGTCCTCTGGAACGGAGCGCGCCTGGGGCTGGAGCACCGCCTGGTGGGGTATGTATCCCATCAGCCCATGCTCTACGGCAGCCTCTCGGTCCAGGAGAACCTGGCCTTCTTTGGCGGGATGTACGGCACCCTAAGCCAAGACCGGCTCCAAGAGCTTCTGGAACTGGTGGGGCTGTGGCGCTACCGCTTGGAACCGGCCGCGGTTTTGTCCCGGGGGATGCAGCAGCGCCTGGCCATTGCCCGGGCCCTCATGGGTGAACCTGCCCTGCTGCTCTACGATGAGCCCTTTACCAGCCTGGATGTGGATGGGCGCCAGATCCTGCGGGGGATTTTGGAGCACAGGCGGCCCCGGGCTCTCCAGCTTCTGATCACCCACGAACTGGAGCACCTGGCGGGTCTGCCTTTCCGGGAAATCAGGTTGGAAGCTGGCCGCATTGTACCAGGGGGGGATGCCAGTGCTTAAGTTTGGCCGCCGGATCCTGCTCATCTACCGCAAGGACCTCCAGGACGAGCTGCGCAGCACCGACCATCTGCTTTCCACTTTGGTGTTTGGCACCATGCTCGTTTTCGTGTTCAGTTTCGCCTTGGAGCTGGCGGATGTCGGCACAGAGCAGATCTTCCCCGCGGTGCTGTGGGTGAGCATTTTTTTCATGTCCGTTTTGGCCCTGCAGCGCTCCTTTGCCAAAGAGCGGGAGTACGGTGCCCTGGACGCCCTGCTTTTGGCCAGCGGCGAGCGGAGTGTGCTCTTTTACGCCAAGTTCCTCTTCAGCCTGACCGTGCTGCTCCTTTTGGAGCTGGTTGTGGTCCCCCTCCTTTGGATCTTCCTGGACGTGGGGGTGGGCAGCGCCAGCCTCTGGTTTTTCCTCGCGGCAGTGCTGGCCGGCAGCTGGGGCCTGGCCGCGGTGGGTACGCTGCTCAACGGGATCACCGTGCAGCTGCCCGGTGCGCGGCTGCTCTTTCCCATCTTGGCCTTCCCGCTGTTGATCCCCCTGCTCATGGGCGCTATTCTCTGCACCCAAGGGGCCCTGAGCGGGCAGGTGCAGGCGGTTTTAGGCTGGTTTTACCTGCTGCTGGTTTTCGATCTGCTCTTTACCGTCCTGCCGCTTCTGCTTTTTGATTACATCCTGGAGGGTTAGCCCATGAAAGATGCGCTGAAGAGCCCCTTCTTCTGGGGTTTCACCCTGCTCATGCTGCTTGCGCTGAGCGTGATCGTCTACTACGCCCCTGTGGAAAGGACCATGGGCCTGGTACAGAAGGTCTTCTATTTCCACGTGGCTTCGGCCTGGGTGGGGCTTGTGGCCCATACGGTGGTCTTTGCCGCCAGCATACTCTACCTCTGGAAGCGCAGTGGAGGCAGCGACCGGCTGGCCCGGGCTTCCGCGGAAATTGGTACAGTGTTCATCAGCTGCACGCTGCTCACGGGGCCCCTCTGGGCCTATCCCATCTGGAACACCTGGTGGACCTGGGATCCCCGGCTCACCACCACGCTGGTACTCTGGTTCATGTACGCGGCCTACATTGCCCTCCACGGCGGGGGTGCAAGCGAAGCCAGGAAGCGCCTGGCGGCTGTGTACGGCATTATCTGTTTTATCAATGTGCCGCTGGTCTTCTTCTCCACCCGCTGGTGGCGCTCCATCCATCCCGTGGTGATCTCCAGCGAGGGCATCGCCCTCACCCCCAAGATGCGGGTGGCTATGTTTGTGAGCGTGGGAGTCTTTTCTGTTTTATACTTCTATCTTCTGCGGCTGCGCATGAAGTCGCTGGAGCTGCAGGAGAGGGTGCGGCACCTCAAGGCGCAGCTTTTAGCCTAGGTTTCTAGTCCTTTGGGAAGGTGGGATCGCAATGGCATTTTTCGTGGCAGGCTATCTGGTGGTGTGGGCGCTGGTTTTCCTCTACACCTCTTTTCTCTACAACGGCCAGCGCAAGCTGGAACAGGAGCTCGCTTTCCTGGAAGAGCTGGTTGGGAAGCAGGCCGACCTCCCCTGTTGAGCATTCACCGGCTTTGTGGTAGGATAATCTTAACTTGCTCCATAATTTACTAAGGGAGGTTGACCCATGCCGTGGCATCCGTCTTTGTCCGTGGGAATTGAGCTCATCGACGAGCAGCACAAGGAATGGTTTAACCGGGCAGAACGTCTTTTTGATGCGGGTAAAAAGGGCCAAGCCAAGGAGTACATAGGTGAGCTTTTGGAGTTCTTGGACAGCTACACCAAAAAGCACTTCGCCGACGAGGAAAGGTACATGCGCCAGCTAAACTACCCCGGCCTGGAAGAGCAGAAAAAGGCCCACGCGGCCTTCATCGCCCAGCTGGCCAAACTGCGGGAGGACTACGACGCCTCCGGGGGCAGCATTTCCGTGATCATCAACGCTAATAAGATCGTCATTGACTGGCTCACCAAGCACATCTCCAACATGGACCGGCAGATCGGGGAGTTTGTGCGCAGTAAGTGAGTTCTGCAAAGAGGGAACGCTTTTGGGCGTTCCTTTTGCGGTGCGCCCGGCATGTCTACCGAGCCGATGGGTTGAGAGAAACCCTACCGCCCAACCAGCGGGAAGGTAACCAGCAGGCAAGGGCGCCACTGGCAACAGTGGGGTCTGGAGGAAGCCGAGGGGGTGCCTTGGAA
>NZ_JBHGXH010000195.1:0-37989 GCF_041936445.1 Candidatus Darwinibacter acetoxidans
ATCCAGGTGTTTTCCTTTTCTTCTTCTTCTGGTACAATGAACGTAGCTCATGGCTCCTCCCTGAACAATGATTTGGTTTTGCACCCTTACATTGTATCAGAGAGCCGTGAGCTTTTCTTTCACTTAATTCTACAAGTTGCCAATGCGCCCTACCCAAGATGGTGAGCAGTGCGCGGGGCTCACACCCTCACTAGGCCCCGGAAGCCCCGGGAGCTGTAGAACGAACCGGCGCTGTTGTGGTAGATAAAGGTACGGCCGTAGCGGTGATCGCCAAAGAGGGCGCCCCCTAGTTTTCTCACATCCTCCGGCGCCTTCACCCAGCTGGAGGTCTTGGTATCGAAGGGGCCCAGCTGCTGCAGGGCAATATACTGCTCTTCATCCAGGAGCTCCACCCCCATCTGCCGGGCCATGTCCAGAACATTCCCCTTGGGTGCAACTCCCTTCTTTTCCCTTTGGGCCTGCGCCTCGCCATCGTAGCAGAGGCCCCGCCGGCCAGTAGGGCTTTCTTTGGAGCAGTCGCAGAAGAGGTACCTGCCCTGTTCATCCTGGCCGATCACATCTGGCTCTCCCCCCGTTTCCTCCATCGCCTTTAGAACTTGGAGCTTTTCGGGATTGGCCTCCAGCCTAGCCCGCACATCCTCCCAGTTCAGGCCAGGATGGCGGTGCATATTCCCCTCAAACCGTCTCTGCAGAACTTCCATGAGCATCTTGCTTTCTCCCCTTCTGCTTAGATGAAAAAGGGCCGCCCTGAGGCAGCCCTGTTTTTCCCATGTCTTTCTACTCGAGGATAATGATCCGTCCGCCTTCCGGCTCCTGCAGAGTCCCTTGCTGCAGGACGTAGTCCACCATGACATCCCTGAGCATGATGCCAGTGTCGGCCACCAGCTTAGCGTTCATGAAGGTCTCGTATCCATCGCCGCCGGCAGCCAGGAAGTCATTGGTGGCCACCGTGTAGGTCTTGCTGGGGCTGATCCTCTCGCCGTTCACCCGGACGTTGATCACCCTGCCGCCGGGCTGGGCCTTGGGATCCACTTCAAAGGTCAGGCCGGAAACCTGGAGGAAACCGCCGTTCTGCTCCGGCACGAGGCGGACCGAGTGCTCCAGAGCTTCGATGATGTCCATGCCCAGCATTTCCACCACAACCAAGCTGTTGTCGAAGGGCAGTACGTTGTAGATGTCGGCCACCGTGATATCGCCGGGGTTGATGCTGGCCCGAATGCCGCCACCGTTGGTTACGGCGATATCGCTGCCCACAGCCTCCCGGATCACATCGGCAACCAGGTTGCCCAGATTGGTCTCGGAGGTGCGGACAAACTCGCGCTCGCCGTTCCAGGCCACATCGCTGCGGCCCACAACCGTGCCCAAGCGCTCCTGCAGCTGCTCATTCCAGTAATCGATGATGGCCCTGACCTGCGGGTGCTCGGGAACTTCCGCGGTTACCGGGATCAGGAAGGCGTTGTAATTGGTGATCTTGCCATCTTCCACGTTCAGGTAGAGGAAACCCAAATTGTTGGCGTATTCATGCGCCTGAACGATGATCACGCCGTTGACCTCCGTGGCCTCCTTCAGCTCGGTATGGCTGTGGCCGCCCACGATGATATCCAGTTCAGGCACGGCCTCGGCCAGTTCAATGTCCTTGCTGTAGCCAAGGTGGCTCAAGGCGATCAGAACATCCACCTTCGGGCGAACCCTCTGGGCCACCATCTTGGCAACGGAGATGGGCTCATGGAAAACTAAACCCTCTACATTCTTGGGATGGGTCACAATGGGAGTTTCTTCAGCCACTAGACCTATGATACCTACTTTGACGCCTCCGATCTCCTGGATCAGGGCACTGGCGCCGGTAAACAGCGAACCGTCTTTGTAGGTGACGTTGGCAGCCAAAACGGGGAACTTAGCGTCCCGGATGCGCTGGCCCAGAACTTCCTGCCCGTAGTTGAACTCATGGTTGCCTGGGACAAAGGCGTTGTAACCCATGAGGTTCATCACTTCGATGGAGGGCAATCCGCCAAAGAGGTTGTCGATGTTCATGCCGTGGATGGCATCGCCCCCATCCAGGAGGAGGACCTTATCCGCACCATAGAGCCCCCTAATCTCGTCCACCAGTGTTGCCAGGCGCACCCTGCCACCTTGTACCTCTTCCGCTTCCGCGGGCAGGTGGGACTCCAAGCGGGAGTGTACGTCGTTGTTGTGCAGAATCACCAGCTCCGCAGCCCACAGGGGCAGGCTGACTGTTAACAAGGCAATCAAAACAGAAACAAGCACAAGCCTAGACTTACTGAATCTGCTCCTCATACCATCGCCTCCCAGAGTTAATGTGTGGAGAAGTTATTCTACACTTTTCTTGGCAAACCCTCCATATTGGTTAAACTTCGTTAGTAAATTGGTCCCTGGCAAAAGGACAATCCGCCTGGTTTATGGAAATGATCGAACAAGGTTTTCTGGAAAGGAGGGACGGATTTATGCGTAAGCTAGCCATCACCATCACCACCCTCCTGCTCTGTGCAGTAACGGCCCTGATGCTGATGAGCGTGGGGGTTATCCCGGTGCCCGAGGCCTTCCGCAGGCCTGTTGAGCAACCAGCTGCACTGCCTGCTGCCCACCACAGCACTCTGCACGAAAGCACTAAGTATTCAGCGGAGGGCAAGCCCCGGCTCGTGATAGATAATCCCCGGGGGAACATTCTGGTGAGGGGCGCGGCTGTGGAGCAGGTGGAGATCACCATGTTCGTGGAGGCCAGTGCCCACACGGCACAGAGGGCCCAGGAGATTCTGGACGGCATTTCCCTAGCCGTTACTACTCTGGAGGAAGAAAACCGCCTGCTGGTGAGCATGCCCCGCCTGGAGCCCGATGAGCAGGCCCGGGCTGATCTGACCATCTGGGTTCCCGGGGAAATGGATCTGGAGCTACGCCTGGGACTGGGTAATGTGCAGGTGACCAGCATCCAAGGAGAGCTCCAAGCCTACACCCACCTGGGCGACATCGATCTGCAGGACTACGAGGGCAGTGCCCATTTAGAAACGCACTTAGGAGATATTCACGTTGACTCATCCCGCTTTACAGAAAAGCTCACGGCCATTTCCCACCTTGGGAATATCAACATCGCCGCCAGCCTGGCCCAAAGCAGCGTGCTAGAAACCGCCCTTGGCGATCTGCACCTGCATCTTCCAGCGGATGAATCATATCTATTAGAAGGAACGGTGGAGCTAGGCAGCATCCACATCGGTGTTCCCTTCGACGGCGAGCAGCACGAGCACAGCGTACAGGGCACTATCGGCCAAGGCGAGCGGCGCGGTTCCATCTCGGCAAGGTTAGCGCTGGGTTCGTTTAGCGTAACAAAATAAAGAATGGGGGAGATTGCTGTGACCAACTACTCACTGGTTTCCATGGCCATGTGGCTGCCCATCATCCTCACCGCCCTGGCGGTAATCCTCGCCATCACACTGCGCTGGTTCAGCTACAAGGAGCGCATGGCCCTCATCGCCCGCGGTTTTGATCCGGACGCGGAGAAAACCCCGGAAGAGAAGCTCAAAATGCTTCTGGCTGCCGGTATCATCATGGGCTTAGTAGGTCTGGCCGTGACCATCGCCCTGCTCACCATCGGGATTGGCATCTGGCTGCTGTTTGGACTCCTGCCCCTCTTCTTGGGCTTAGCCCTGGTACTCACGGCCCTGATCCTGCGGCCTGGAAAGCCTAAGGCGGCCAAGGACGAAAAGCCTGCCGAACCCCAGGCAGCCGCCTGGACCCAAGAGGCCGTGGTGGTGGAGGCAGAAGAAGAGGAACCGCAAGAAGAGGAAGAGGAAGCGGTAGAAGAGGAAGAAGACGAAGAGGATTTGCCCTTCTAGAGTCAAGGGCCTTTCCGGACCCCTGTGTCCCATAATCCATGGGCGCGGGGGTTTTGCTTTTGGACGTGCCTTTGAGCCCAAACAGCAAGAAGTGAGCAAGCAAAAGCCCAAGGCCGACTTCGCAGGTGTTACCGGGAAAGCGATCGGCCGGGTCTCCATTCAAGGAAAGCCCCCGGTGGAGAAGTAAGCGTGGAGATTATTTACAGCGGGTACATCCCCGAGACAATCCGAACGGATGAAAACGGCAAGTTCAAGATTCCCCTGGAGGCGTATGATCTGCTTCACGAGTACACAATTATGGCATCTCCGAAGGCAGCTTTTGTGCCCGACATCGACCTGTACAGCTGCGGCCTCAGCCTGAAAAAGCCCACCTCTGGGGAAAAGATCTCAAGTTATCCGTACGAGGTGGAGATCAACCCCTGTGGCAGGAACGTAAACGTCCAGTATTACTGTCTCGATTTTGCCACAGTTGGTGGCTGCAACCTGGGTTACAGTGAGAAGTTCACCGGAACAACCTTCTATCGGCAGGGATGCGCATTGGCACGTAATGGCTTACTTCGTACAAGATGGCTGCCGTATATGGATGATAACGGACCGCGGACACTCCGGCCGGCTGAAATCAGTAAAAGGTGCTTCTCCTCAGCGGTAGAGCACCCTTGTTCAACAGTCTGATCTATTCTTCCGCATACAGCTCGGGAATGTCCACCGCATCCGCGGCCACCAAAGCCGCGGCCACCTCGCCCACGAAGTCGGGGTTGGAGACGATGGTGAAGTCTACCCCGCGCCGTCGCGCCTCCGCGATCAGGGGCATGGCCGTCCCCCGGGCTGCATCGTGGATAAGCAGCTCCACCCCCCGGGGATCCTGGAGGGCTTCCACCATGACCTGGAGCCCTGCCTTGGTGCGCAGCTGCTCGAAGGTTACAGCCTGAATGACCCGCTCGCGAAAAGAGCCTAAGTAACGCCGCTTTTCCTCAGGCCTTAACTCTGGGGCGCCGTGAATGCCTACTGCCACAGTTTTTTCCAGTTCGTTCTTGTCTTTCCAACGCCTCACCGCTGATCCCCCCAAAAGAGAAAAGACACCTCGCTAGGTGCCCGGCTCATGCTCTGGTGCCGGGAGAGGGACTCGAACCCTCACGGGCTCAAAAGCCCAACGGATTTTAAGTCCGTAGCGTCTGCCATTCCGCCACCCCGGCTCATTTACAGAGAACATTATACGCTATTTAGCTTCCCCCGTCAACCGGCAGTGCCAGCGTGGCGTGGAGCAGGTCCCAGGCGCTGACATACAGCGCGCTGAACCCCAGGAGCTGGGCGGCCTGCACCAAGATGGCCGCTCCGCTGATGATCACATCTTCCCGTCCAGCCTGCATCCCCTGGATCCCCCGACGCTCCTCCAGGCTTAGTCTGCTCAGCCTGCCGTAGGCTTCCTTCAGCTCCGCCAGGGAAAAGCGTACGCCTGTCACCTTTGCATCGCTGTATTCTGCCAAATTCTGCATGATGGCCGCGAGGCACGTGGCGGTCCCCCCCACCGCGATGAGCGTCCTGGGCCCGTAAGCCCGCACCTGTTCCACCAGGGGAGCCAGGATGCGCCGTACTTCTTCCTCCAGGGCCCGCTGCTCGTCCTGGAGCAGGGGGTGGCTAGTGATGAAGCGCTCCAGCATGCGCACCGCCCCCACCTGGCTGCTGCCCCCACCCAGGAGCTCGCCCTGGGCCGTACCTGTAAGGATCTCGGTGCTGCCGCCCCCCACATCCACCACCGCGATGGGTTCCGGCAGCCCCAGGTGGCCCACGGACAACACCGCCCCGGCGAAGGACAGCTCAGCCTCCCTGGAGCCGGAGAGGATCTCCAGGGGAAAACCTAAGCGCTCCTCCACCAAACGGGCAAATTCCTGTCCGTTTTGGGCATCCCGCACGGCGCTGGTGGCAAAGGCCGAAACCGGAATGCCGGGTGGGATCAAAGCCTTCAGCTCTGCCAAGGCGGCCAGGGTCCGCTCTATGGCCCCCGGGCTCAGCCGGCCGGCAGCATCCACACCTTGGCCCAGGCGGACAATGCGCACCTGCTTGAGCACAGGTTTCAGGCCCTGGGCGCTGCGCTCCGCCACCAGCAGCCGCACAGAATTGGTTCCCACATCTATGGCTGCCTTCATTTTTCGTACTCCCTGCATTCGGCATCCGGGCAAAACCAGGGCTTCTGCAGCAGCTCCAGCGTCTCCGCACCGATGGCGTTTTCGCCCCGGGCCAGGTAATCCGCGGCGTGGGTGTGCAGGCACTTCACGCCCTGGGGGCTGCGGATACCCCCCACTCCGCTGGTGGCCAGAACCTGGTAGCGCTCTGGATATTCCTCCTTGAGGCGCCGGCGCACATCCCGGTGAACCAAAGCGAGCCTCTCCCGGGCGTAGCTCTCGTGGGTCGCGGCCATGGCCGCGGCGAACTGCGGATCGCCGGCCAGGCGCGCCTCAAAATGGGCAATCAGCCCTTCACTTTCCAGCGCCGAGATTTCCCGGCACAGATAGGGGCAGGTCAGCCAGTACAGCGTGGGGAAAATCTCCAGGTCAGAAGCGAGGGCCGAAACCGGCCTGTTGACAATCACCTGGGGAAAGCCCCACCGGCAGGTGGTCTTCACCTCCAAGACGCCCCTGGGTTCCCGGCCGATCTGCTCTTTGATGATGTTCAAAACCGCCTTGCTTGGCTTTTCATACTTCAGAAGATCACTTCCCAGACAAAAACACCCCCACATGGAGGTGCTTGTTGTTGATTACCAGTGAAACCCGATCTTACCTCGCGCCCCTGCCTCCCCGCTTTGAATCTTGACTTTTCTTCAGTGCTGACAGCCTCTCATCACTGTCTCGCAGAAAACGCATGAGCCGTTCCTCAAAATCGGCTGAACTGCTGGCCCTCCTGCGGGAAGCGCGGCGATCACGGTCACGAGATGAATGCTGAGGATTTGCCTGTTTGATGGAAAGCCCAATCTTGCCATCGCTCACATTAATGACCTTCACTTTGACGATGTCGTTTTCGTTGAGATAGTCCTTAATGTCTTTTACGTAGGCATCAGCAACTTCAGAAATGTGGACCAAACCGGTTTGTCCATTGGAAAGCTCCACGAAAGCCCCGAAACTGGTGATCCCCGTGACCTTTCCTTCGACAATGCTGCCGACATCAATTGACATACGTTAAAAAATTCCTCCTCTTGGATTTTGCCGCTGCAGGGCACTCGGCTTAACTGTCATTATACATTATTGGCATTTTTGTGTCAATAAAGCTGTCTTCCTGAGCACGCTCTCCATGGGCAGTGGTGCGGTTTTCACTCCTCGGCAGATTCCGAAAGCCTGTACACAATTTCCCCGGGTTTCACCAGCCCCAGCTGCTCCCGGGCAATCTTCTCCACATTTTCGGGGGAAAGCCACTCCTCGATCTCCCGCTCCAGATCCTGGTTGCGCATCTCCAGGACCGCGATGCGCCTCTGCAGAGACTCGATCTCCCGCCGCAGCTTGAAATTGGCCACAGCATTCCTGGCAAACCCAAAACCTATCCAGAGAATCAAAGCCAAGAGCAGAACACGCCCCACATTCAGCCGCACTTTCTTGCGCTTCGTCACTTCACGGGCCATGCCGATTACCTCCTGGGTATTTCATTCACCCTCCCGTGAAGTTTTCCTGCCAGTCTTTGGTTTTCATCTTCGCCAGCGCAGTCTGGGGCGGATTTTCCACAGCCGCCCCGTCCGCGGCCGCGCTTTGGCCCTGTAGGCGTAGTGGAAGCGCACCTCCTGGTAGACCTGGATGGGCAGGGAACCGAGCCAGACCACACAGGTGGCAAAGGCATTGAGCACCCGCCGGATCAGGTCAACGAGCCATAAGAGGAAGGAAATAACCAGGCCGCTCAAGATCAGGCGGTAAAAGAAAAGGCCCAGGGCCAGGCCGATCACCACATAACCCCGCAGCTCTCCCCAGTTGGCCAAGATGAGATACAGCACCAGAACCGGGGTGACCACGGCCCAAAAGAGCAGATCCAAAATGGGGGTGGCGATAAACCCAGGGCGGAGCAGCCCCCTGATCACCCGGAAGAAATCGAAAAACAGCCCCAAGTTCACCCCAGCCAGGAGGATAATGCCAAAGGCGTAGAGCTGAGAGGCCAAAGGTTCCATCAGCACACCTCCCTGACCTCAGCGGAACAGCCTGGCCAAAAACCCCCTGCTCTTCTTGCCGAGGGAATCCCCCAGATACTCCACGGATTGGATGTAGCCCCGCACCAAGAGGCTCCCCTTTTCCAAGTTGAGCTCCTGGATGTGCAGATCTTCTCCCTGGACCACCAGCCCGCCCAGCTCCGTTTCCAACACTATTTCCTGATCATCAAAGCTCTCCACGTGGATCACTCCGTCCAGGGTGAGCCGCTCCCGTTCCGCCAAAATGAGCTGATGGCGCATGTTGTTCAGCCTTCTGTCGTCCACCTGCCTTACCTCCCAGGCGGGCTGTGGTTGCGCCCGCATCTTCCTGCACCATTCTATGCTTGGGGGAGGCAGGTTAGACTACTCATAGATCTTGCGGATGGTCACGCCCTCAAAGAAGGTCTGCACGATCTCCTCGGGGCTTTTACCCTCCTTGGCCAGCATAAAGGCGTCCCACTGGCTGAGGCCCACGCCGTGGCCGTAACCGGTGCCGCTGATGCGCAGCACCCCATCTTGGAAGCTGAACTCCCGCACCAGGGTGGATTTCATCTTGGTGGAATCCACCGCCAGCCTAAACTCTGGACCGGTCATCTCCTGCTCGCCCTGGCTGCCCTTGACCATGAGCCTGGTGATGCGCTCGGTGGGACCCCGCTCCAGAATCTCAACTCCGGTGATCTCCCCCACGTTCACTCCTCTTTGAGCCAGAAGGTTCCTTAGCTCCCCGGCGGAGTACTCCACCTCCCAGGCCTTCACCTCTTCCGGGGCGTACTCGTTTTCCGGCAGGCGCACGCTCTTGGTGAAAGGCGGCTCTTCTTCCTGGTAATCCAGTCCCTCCTTAGCCCGGGCGGTGATGCCGCCGGAATAGGCGTGGAACCAGCCCCGCACGTAGCGGTTGTCGTAGGTCATCACCTGGCCCCTGGTCATTTCCACCCCCCGCCTGATCTCGGCGGTGATGGCCGCGGGGTTGTAAGCCTGGGTTTCCTCGATGGAGGTGGACACATCGGCACCGTATTTATCCTTCACCCCGCCCTGGGAGACAAAGTCCATGGTAAAACTGCGCGCGAAGATGGCCTGGGCGGCGTAGGCATTCACCGGCCAGTCGGGGAACATCTCCCCGGCCACCACCCCCATCAGGTACTCCTCCAGCTTCATCTGCTTGATCTCTCCGGTCTCGTTCACATACACGGTGAGGGTGGGCTCTTCCTCCAGCTCCCGCACGATATTGCTGTCATCGCCGGACCAGCTGATCAGCATCACCACACTGGCGATGGCCACCAGCACCAAACCCAGCACCACCACCTGGTTTTTCCTTGCCATGGGAGGTCCTCCTTAGGTTTTTCCTTAGTTTCACCCAAAAGGGGGGCTAAAATCGCTTGTAATGGGGGGTTAAACTCAAAGAATGTGGGGAAAATATTACCACTGCGGCAGGAAAACTCGAATAATCCTAGAAATAAGGGGTATATTTCCACCCTAAAGGAGGTCTACTTGTGAACAAAGCTGAGTTGATCGCCAGTGTTGCCGAGAAGTCCGGCATGACCAAAAAGGCAGCGGGTGATGCAGTAGAGGCAGTATTTGCCGCAATCTCTGAAGCTCTGGCCAAAGAAGAAAAGGTCACCATCGTCGGGTTCGGTACGTTCGAAGTGCGGGCTCGCCAAGCACGCAAGGGAGTAAACCCCTCCACGGGCGAAGAGATTATGATCCCGGCCACGAAGGTTCCTGCCTTCAAACCTGGCAAATCTCTCCGCGAAGCAGTTGCCCCTAAGTAAAGGAATTGCCAGCCCCTTAGGCGGGGAGTACCCCCTTCTAGGGGGTTTTCTCTGTTTTTAGGAAAGGAGTTCAGCCATGTCCTGGTCTAACCTAGTTAACATCGTAGCCAAACTGCGCTCCCCTGAAGGGTGCCCCTGGGACCGGGCGCAGACCCATACCAGTCTCAAGCGCTTTTTACTGGAAGAAGCCTATGAGCTCTTGGAAGCCATCGATGCAGGCGATCCCCAAGCCATGAAGGATGAGCTGGGGGATGTCCTCCTGCAGGTGCTGCTCCACGCCCAGATCGCCGCGGAAAACGGACAGTTCTCCATGGACGATGTGATCACTAACCTCAGCGAGAAGCTGGTGCGCCGCCATCCCCACGTCTTCGGCCAGGTTTCAGCGGAGACGCCAGAGGAAGTGATGGTGAACTGGGAGGCCATCAAGCGGCGGGAAAAGGCGGGCAGCCAGCGCACCTCAGTTCTGGATGGGGTGCCCAAGGAGCTGCCGGCGCTGATGCGCGCGGAAAAAATCCAGAAGAAGGCGGCCAAGGTGGGCTTTGACTGGGACCACACCTGGGAAGTTGTGGAAAAGGTCAAAGAGGAGTTCAAAGAGCTGGAAGAGGCCGCAGCCGCGGGCCAGCAGGCAGAGCTGGAAGAGGAACTGGGCGATCTGCTCTTTGCCGTAGTCAACTTAGCCCGCTTCATCAAGGTGGACCCGGAGTTCGCCTTGCAGAAGGCCACAGCCAAGTTTATCGAGCGCTTCCATCTTTTGGAAAGCTATGCACAGGAGGCAGACCTGGATTTAGCTGAACTGGATCTGGACGGCCTCAACGAGCTCTGGGACCGGGCCAAGGATCATCTGCGCAGAAAACCCCAGGCCTGAAGGCGCGCGCCCAAAGCATCGCCGATACCGGGAAGCAGGGCCACATCCCGCCGCCGCAGGCTGCCCCAGATCATCAGGAGGAGAAAATAGAGTACGAAGCTGAAGGCCAGGGGGCCCAAGGTGGCCGGGGCGGCGGGGAGAAAGCGGGCCAGGGTGTCCTGGAGCAGGTACAGCAAGGCCGCGGTGCCGCCGGCAGCCAGAGCGGGTAACAACACCCCGTGGCGCCAGTTGAGCACGCTGCCCACCCGGCGGTACACGGAGATCAGGTTGAGGGCTGCCACCAGCGCCCAGCTCAAGGCGGTGCTCCAGGCGGCTCCCAAAATGCCCATCTGGGGACTACCCACCAACAGGTAGTTGAGGGCGAATTTGAGCAGCACCCCCGCGCTCAAATTCCGTACGGGGACGCCCATGGCTCCCAAGCCCTGCAGCACACCTGTGGTGGCTTGAATTATGCCCAGGGTGACGGTGCCGAAGGCCAAAATGCGCAGGGGCTCAGCCACCTGGCTGTAGCCGAAGAGCACCTGGGAGATGGGTGCCGCCAGCACAAACAGGGCGGTGCAGGATGGAACCCCGAAAATCAAAGCCATGCGCAGCGCCTCTTCCGCCCGGTGGCGCACGAGCCCCTCCCGGGCCAGAGCCTTGGCTTCCGACACGGCCGGCACCAGGCTTGTGGCCAGGGCCACGGTGACCACGTTGGGAAACTGGGCCAAGGTCAAAGCCATGCCCAAATGGCCCAGGCCCTCCCGAATTGCCGCGGGCCCGAAGCCCGCGGCCTGCAGGCGCAGGGGCACAAGCAAACTGTCCGCGAGCTGCATCACCGGCCAGAGGATGGTGGCCACAACTGCCGGGACGGCCAGGGCAATGAGGCGGGCGGCCAGGCTGCCCACGGATTCAGGCCGCGCCGGGGCCGCCCCTTTCAGCTCCGCCAGAAGCCGGCGGCCTGGGCCCAGATAGGCTCCGGCCAGGACCAGCCAGCCGGTGAGCTCTCCCAAGATGAAGGCCGCGGCCACGCCCATCACCGCGAACTCCAGGCCCCGGGGCCGCAGGTAAAGGCTGAGGGCAATGGTGGCGCAAACCCGCACCACCTGGTCCGCCACCTGGGAGATGGCGGTGGGGGTCATGTACTGCAGCCCCTGAAAAAAGCCCCGGAAGCCGGCGCTCAAGGCCAGAAAGAAGCAGGCCGGGCCCAGGGCCACCAGGATGGGGATGACACCCGGGTCCTTGGCCAGCACCGCGGCAAACCAGGGCGCGCCCAGAATCAAAGCCAGGGCCACAGCCCCGCCGCTGAGCAGCAAAAGAAGCAGACCCGTGCGGAAGGTGCGCTGCACCTCCCAGGCCTGCCCCAGTGCCGCTTTTTCCGCGCTGAGCTTGGCCACAGCCACCGGCATGCCGCCGATGGCCACCACCGCTGCGAAGTAATGAATGGGCTTAACCAGCTGGTAAAGGCCCATCCCCTGATCCGAGATCAAGCGGGGCAGCGCGATCATGTAGACTAAGCCGATGAGGCGGTTCAAGGCGCTGGCCGCCGCCAGGATGGCCGCACCACGCAAAAAAGACTCCTTGGTCATAGGCCGCTCTTCCCTTCCTACTCATGCTTACGCCTGGGACTGGCGGCTTATGAGGAGTCCTTCCGCTTTCTTTTTACTGCTCCATCTGTTTGGCCAGGAAGCCCGCGGCGGTCTCCACCAGTTTGAGTTCTAATTCGCCCATCTGGCGGTTGGTTTCGTTAGTACCTAGGATAACGGCCCCGATAGGATCCCCTTCTGCAATGATGGGAGCTATAGCCTGCATGGCAAAATCCCACACTTCATCCTCCGGATGTTCTCCTTGGCGAATGGTCATGCTGCGCCTGGACTCCATAGCCTTTTCCACCACAGCCACCACAGGGCGGTCTATCCACTGCTTCTTCGGCCCTCCCGAAATGGCCACCACAGCATCCCGGTCTGTGATTATGGCCACATGGCCCGTTGTTTCGTACAGCGAATCTGAATACTCCTGGGCAAAATCCCCCAGCTCGCCAATGGGAGAATACTTCTTGAGGATTACCTCGCCATCTCTATCTACAAAGATCTCTAAGGGATCGCCTTCCCGGATCCGCAACGTTCGCCTGATTTCTTTGGGGATGACTACGCGACCCAGATCGTCAATGCGTCGTACTATGCCCGTTGCCTTCAACGTCACACCCCTTTTCCCAGGATTAAGTTACGGTTAGTATAAGCGCAGGTTACCACTTTTATTCATGGGCCATCTCCCCCAGCACCTGCGTAAGCAGTGCCAGGGCCTGTTCGTCCCCCTTCAGTTTTTCCACCTGCAGCTGACCGCCCCGGGCATGGCGGTAGGAGATCTTCCCCACGTACTTCTGATGCAGCGCCGCGTACTTGTGCACATCGATACCCCGCCCCTCCAGGAAGCGGAGCTCGAACTTGCTTTGGCGCACCGTGATGCTCTCCAGACCCACCTCCCGGGCTAAGATCTTAATGCGCACGCTCTGCAGCAGATTGCGCGCCGCCGGGGGGAGATCGCCAAAGCGATCCTGGATTTCCTCCTCCAGATCATCGCACTGCTCCAGGGAAGAGAGGTTAGCAATCCTCTGATACAGCTCCACCTTCTGGGCCGGATCGGGCACGTAGGCGTCGTCCAGGTAGGCATCGACCTTGAGATCGAGGAAGGGATCGGGCACCTGGGGTTTCTCCTGGCCCTTCAGCTCCTGGATGGCCTCTTCGAGCAGGCGGCAGTAGAGCTCAAAACCCACGGAGGCGATGAACCCGTGCTGCTCCGGGCCCAGGAGGTTGCCGGCACCCCGGATTTCCAGGTCCCGCATGGCGATGCGGATGCCGGAACCCAGTTCGGTGAACTCCTTGATGGCGGAAAGGCGCTTTTCCGCATCTTCCGTGAGCACCTTGTCCTTGCGGTGGGTGAAATAGGCGTAGGCCACCCGGTTGGTACGCCCCACCCGCCCCCTGAGCTGGTAGAGCTGGGCCAGGCCCAGCTGGTCCGCATCGTCCACGATGAGGGTGTTCACATTGCCGATGTCCATCCCCGTTTCGATGATGGTGGTGCAGAGCAGGATGTCGAATTCACCGTTATAAAAATCCAGCATGACCCGTTCCAGAACCGACTCATCCATCTGGCCGTGGGCGATGGCGATCCTGGCCTCGGGCACCATCCTCTGCAGCTCGGAGTAGACATGCTCGATGGACTGCACCCGGTTGTGCACGAAATAGACCTGACCCTGCCGGGCCAGCTCCCTGAGGATGGCCTGGCGGATCAGCTGCTCATCGTACTCCACCACATAGGTGCGCACCGGGTAGCGGTCCTCCGGGGGCGTTTCGATCACGCTCATATCCCTTACCCCCACCATGGCCATGTGCAGGGTGCGGGGGATGGGCGTTGCCGACAGCGTCAAGACATCCACGTTGCGGGCGATTTCCTTCAGCCTTTCCTTTTGAGCCACCCCGAAACGCTGCTCTTCATCGACGATCACCAGGCCCAGATCCTTAAACACCACATCTCTTGACAAAAGCCGGTGGGTGCCGATGAGCACATCCACCGTTCCGGTCTTGGCGCCCTTGAGCACCTTGGCGATCTCCTTTGGCGTCTGGAAGCGGCTCACCACCGCCACGTTCACCGGGAATCCCTCAAAGCGCTCCTCAAAGGTGCGCTGGTGCTGCTGGGCCAGGATGGTGGTGGGAACCAAAACCGCCACCTGCTTGCCGCCCATCACCGCCTTGAAGGCGGCCCGGATGGCCACCTCGGTCTTGCCGTAGCCCACATCGCCGCAGAGCAGCCGGTCCATGGGCCGGGACTTTTCCATATCCCGCTTGACCGCTTCGATGGCCTGGATCTGGTCGGGGGTCTCCTGGTAGGGGAAGGAGTTCTCCAGCTCCCGCTGCCAGGGGGTGTCCGGGGGAAAGGCAAAACCGGGTGCGGCTTCCCGCTCGGCATAGAGTTTGAGCAGGCCTTCCGCCATCTCCTGCACCGATTCCTTAGCCCGCTTTTTCACCCGGTTCCACTCATTGCCCCCCAGTTTGCTCAGGCGCGGGGCGCCCTCATCCAGGCCCACGTAGCGCTGGAGCAAGTGGATCTGATCCACAGGCACATAGAGCCGGTCCTGTCCGGCATAGCGGATATACAGATAGTCCTTGCGGCGCCCGTCCACCTCCAGCTGTTCGATGCCCATGTACTGGCCGATGCCGTGGTTGATGTGGACCACGTAGTCCCCTTCCCGCAGCTCGTGGGGGGCGATGCGCAGTCCCTCTTCCACCTTCGGGGCCCGGGCCTTTTTGCGGGGGCGGCCGTAGAGCTCCAGCTCGGTGATGACGCTGAGTTTGAAGGCGGGGAATTCAAAGCCCGTTTCCAAGCTCCCGGTGGTGATCACGCAGTTGCCCACCTGCAGCTCCTTACCCAGCTGATCCACGTACACCGCGGGGATCTCTTCCTCCCGGAGCAGTTCCAAAATGCGCTGTCCCCGTTCTTTAGTGGAAACCAGGATCAGGATGCGGTAGTGATCCCGGCGCAGCTGCTGCACCCGGCGCAGCATGCGCTCGATTTTGCCCCCGAAGTGCTCGGGCATGCGCAGGCTCAAGGGCGTCGAGGAGAGGGTCTCCATCCCGCTCACCCGCTTGCCCAGGGTGGAAAGGTGAACGGGCCGGTAAGTCTGGAACTTGGCCCAAAGGGAGTTCCAGTCCCAGTAAAGATCCGCCAGGCTGCTCAGGATGCGCCCCTTCCTTAAGAGCTGGCTGAAATGCTCGCCGATCTCCATGGAAGCCCCCACCGCGGCTTCCTTGAGGCGCACCGGCTCATCCAATACCAACAGGGTATCCCCTGGCAGGTACTCCAAGAGGGAAACTACCTGTCCGAAGTACACTTTGTACTGGTCCATGCCGGGGAAATAGCGCTGCTGATCGAAGGCCTCCAGGTGGCGGGCGATGCGGGCCAGAAGCTCATCCGCTTCGTCCATAAGCTTCAGCCGGTGCAGGCGCTCGCTCTGGCGCTGCGCCGCCTCCCAGATGGCATCTTTAACCCGGCCCAGTTGCTCCAGATCATAGAGAGTCTCCCGGGCAGGTTTGATCACAACTTCCTTCATATTCTCCAGGGACCGCTGGCTGGCGAAGTCGAAACTGCGCAGGGAATCCACTTCATCGCCGAAGAGCTCAATGCGCACGGGCTGGGGCAGGTGGAAGGGAGCCACATCCAAGATCCCGCCGCGGATGGAGAACTGGCCCCAGTTTTCCACCATGGCTACCCGCTCATAGCCCAGGTTCACCAGCAGCTCCGCGGTCTCATCCAGATCTAAGCGGGAGCCCCACTTTATTGAAAATTCTGAATTCCGCATGCGTTCCGGAGCCACCAGCCCCTCCAAGAGGGCCGCGATGGATGTTAGTATGATTGTTCCCGGTTTGCTTCCTTCCTGCAGTACCGCAAGGCGCGCCGCCCGCAGATCCAGAGCGGTGGGGGCCTCCTCATGGGGCATGAGCTCCTTTGCTTCCCAAACCAGCACCCTGCTTGTGGGAAGCAGCGTCTGGAGGTCCTGGGCCAGTTTCTCAGCCTGACTCTGGTTCCCCGTCACCACCAGCATCACCCGGCTGGGGTCGTAGATGGTCCCGAGCAACACGGAGCGCTGGCTGCCGGATAAGCCGGTGATGATCTGCCCTCTGCCCTGTCCAGACCGGATGTTTTGACCAATGAGGCTAAGCTCCCTGCTCTGGCGCATGAGTTCCACTAAGCTCTGTAGCGACAAGGTGCTTCCCCCTCTTCGGTCATGGTTCGCTTGTCTGCCTCCGGTTATACTGGTTCATGGCCGCTTGGACACCCTCCTTCAGCCACAGTTCCACGGCCTCCGCCGCCCTTTGGCAGGCCTCTTCCAGCATTTTAGTTTCTGCCTCATCAATAACCTGCAATACGTACGCAGCTGCATCCAGATGCTCCGGCGGCGATCCGATCCCGATGCGCACCCGGGGAAAGGCGCCGGACTGCAGATGGTCGATGATGTTGGCCACCCCCCGGTGCCCTCCCGCGCTTCCGGAAGGCCTCACCCGGAGCAAACCCGGAGCCAGATCCAGATCGTCATAGATCACCAGGAGATCAGCGGGATCAAGCTGGTAAAACCTCACCAGGTCACCCACTGCCTCCCCGCTGCGGTTCATGAAGGTCTGGGGCTTGACCAGCAGCACCTGTTCGGTTAAAAAACGGCCTTCCCCCACCTTGGACCCAAACTTGTGCTTGGTTAGGGGAATGCCCCACTTTTCACTCAACAGGTCCACAACCCAGAAACCCAAATTATGCCTTGTCCTGGCGTAGCGCAGCCCCGGGTTGCCTAAACCCACCACTACCTTCAATTTGTTCCCCCCTAAAGAGAGGATCAGAAGAAACGCACAGTGGCGGAAGGCACTGTGCGTATCCCTCTCTTTTCAGCTACAGACTAAGCTTCTCCTCCGCCTTCTTCAGCCGCTTCGGCCCCTGGTTCAGCTTCCTCAGCCTCTTCAGGTTCGGCCTCTTCAGCGGCCCCTGCCGCCCGCGGCACGCTTACCTTCACCACGAGCTCTTCGGGACCGCCCAGGGCTTCCACGCCTTCAGGCAGCGCCAGCTCCCCCACGGTCAGGCCCTGATCCAGCTCCAGGCCGCTCACATCCACGTCGATATGGCCGGGGATGTCGGTGGGCAGACAGAGCACAGGCAGCTCCCAGAGGTACGTCTCCACCACGCCGCCATCGCTGGGGCGCTGTTCTTCGCCTACAACGCGAATGGGCACGGTGACCTCCAGCTTCTTGCTGAGATCCACTGCGTAGAAATCCACATGGAGCAGCGTCCCCCGGAAGGGATGGCGGTGCACTTCCTTCGCAATTACCGTCTTTTTACCATCCCCCAGCTGCAGATCGATCAAGCTGGCGGGATCGGCCAGCGCCTTTTCCACCTCGCGCGCGGCCACCTGGATATGGGTAGCATCCTGACCAAAACCATAGACTACCGCGGGAATTTTCCCTTCACTCCGGAGCTTGCGGTTGTAGCTTTTCCCGGTCTGGGTCCTTTCTTCCACGGCCAGTTGATAGTTTGCCATTGTACTGCTCCCTCCTTTACACCGCTTTATCATACCATTCTTGTCAGTTACAGTCAAACGAACAGGTGGCTCACGGGCCGCTCCTCGTAGATGCGGCGGATGGCTTCGGCAAAGAGGGGCGCCACGGACAGGACGGTCAGTTTAGGAAACTGCTTCTCCGGCGGAAGGTGGATGCTGTCGGTAACAACTACTTCCTTCAAGGGGCTGTCCTGGAGGATCTGCGGCGCAGGATGGGAGAACACAGCATGGGTGCAGCAGGCGTACACTTCCACCGCGCCCTTTTCCATGAGGGCCTTAGCCGCATTGACTATTGTTCCCCCGGTATCGATCATATCATCTAAAAGGATGGCGGTCTTGCCCGCGACTTCGCCGATGATGTTCATCACTTCCGCCAGGTTAGGCCTGGGCCTGCGCTTATCCACAATCGCGATCTGGCAGTTCAAGCGGTCCGCGAGCTCCCGGGCCCGCACCACTCCGCCCACATCGGGGGAGACCACGATCACATCCTGCAGGTTTTTCTGCTTCAGGTATTCGGTAATGATGGGAATGGCCTTGAGATTGTCCACGGGGATGTCAAAAAAGCCCTGAATCTGCCCGGCGTGGAGGTCGAGGGTAACCACCCGGTCGGCGCCGGCGGCGGTGATCAAGTTGGCCAGAAGCTTTGCCGCAATGGGGTCGCGGGGCTGGGTCTTGCGATCCTGCCGGGCGTAGGCGAAGTAGGGGACGACTGCACAGATCTCCCGGGCGGATGCCCGCCGCATGGCATCGATCATGATCAGAAGTTCCATAATGTGCTCCGCGGAAGGGTAGTTCAAAGGCTGGACGATAAACACCTCCGCTCCCCGCACCGTCTCCACGTTTCTTAAGCGGATCTCTCCGTCCTGAAAGCGCAGGAGCTCCGACTGGCCCAGTTGAATGCCTAAGCAGCTGCAGATGTCCTTGGCCAGCTCTTGATTGGCATTCCCCGAAAACACTTTCATTCTTTTACCACACTCCGTCACTTTACAGCCCCCCAAAGGATTTACTTAGATAGAAAGGAAAACGGCAGGATACGCTCGGCTTGGCCCACGGTCCTGTCCACCACAACCGCATACTCCAGCACCGCGCCGCTGGGAATCACTGCCCCGGACAGCCGGCAGTAAGGGCCGATCACACAGTTCTCCCCGATCTTGCTCCCCTTTTGGATCAGACACCCAGGATAAAGCACCGTATCTTGACCTATTTCACAGTCCCACTCGATCCAGGTGGAAGCGGGGTCGATGATGGTCACTCCCCGCTCCTGCCAGTGGCGGCAGATCCGGTCCCGCAAGATGGCCTCCGCCTCCGCGAGCTGCCGGCGGTCGTTGATACCCAAACTTTCCGCCGGATCAGCAAGGACAAAGCCGGCCACCTTGTGCCCGTCGGCCAGCATGGGCGGCAGCACGTCGGGGAGGTAATACTCGGCCTGCGCGTTATCGGGGGTGATCTGGGTTAGATAATGGAAGAGCAATTTACTTTGGAACAGATAAGTTCCGGTATTGATCTCCTGGATCAGACGCTGCTCCGGCGAGGCATCCTTATGCTCCACCACACCCAACACCTGGTTGTTTTCATCCCGCAAAATCCGCCCGTAGCCGGTGGGATCGGTAAAATGCGCGGTGACAATCGTGGCAGCCGCCTGCTCCTTGAGGTGATACTCCAAGAGCTGCCTGAAGGTTTCGCTCCTGAACAGGGGGGTATCGCCGTAGGTGACCAGCACGGGCCCGTCGAAGGCGCGCAAAGCGTCCCGGCATTGATCCACCGCGTGCCCCGTGCCCAGCTGCTCCTCCTGCTCCACCACCACCACATCCCGGTCCAGTACTGCCCGGACGGCTTCCCCCTGGAAGCCCACGACCACAATGATCGGCTCAAACTGGGCCAGGCGCACATTGCGTACCGCATGGTTCACCAGCTCCAGGCCTGCCAAGGGGTGCAGCACCTTCGCCAGCTGGGATTTCATGCGCGTGCCTTGTCCCGCAGCCAGGATGATTGCCGCTGCTTCAGCCATGTTCAACCTCCAGTGTTAGGCTTCTTTGCCCTGCACAGGCTCCAGGGCTTTTCTCACCAGCTGCAAATCGCTGGGCTTATCCACATCGGTGCCCAGTTCCGGATAGGGCGAGATGATGAACACGCCCTTGTAGCCCAGGATGGAACTGGCCCTCTTTTCCAGCTCGCCCATGGACAGCTGCTTGGCAAGGAACTTAAGAATGAAAACAAACCCGAGCATGCGCACGAGCTTCCAGGGCTTCTTGCGCTGGGAAAACACATCATCCATCACCCAGCGGGAGTTGATGATCGCCTGCGGGCTGGCTAAAATCAAGTTGCCCCCGGTGAAACAGCCCTCTTTGAGGGTGAAGTAGGTGCGCTGCGATTCCGGAAACATCTGTTCATTGGCTTCCTTGGAAATGAGGGGGTAGTACACATCCCCCTGAAGATCGCCGCAGCGCTCTAAAAAGTCATCGATGGCCTCGGCATGGACCAGGGGAATGTCTGAAGTGATGAGCAGCACCTTGTTCTTTTTCTCCAGGCGATCCATGGCCAAAAAGATGTTCTCCTGGAGACTGTTTCCGTTTTGCACAAAGGTAACGCCGGGCGGCAGCGCATCTCTGATTTCCAGCGGTCCCACCACAACCGTCCTGGCCACGTGCTGCGAGTTCTGCAGAGCCTCCACCACGTAATTGACCATCTGTTTGCCGTGGATGGGAATGGCCGCTTCCCACTTGGCAGCATCCGCTTCCTGCAGCTGACCGCTATTTGGAGCTCCCGCCAAAACTACGGCATCCACTTTCATGTTCATCGGTCTCCTCCGTCGATTTCCTCCACTCCCACATCCGTCAGCTCCACCACAAAGATCTCGGCCTGGCCTGCAAAGCGCTCCTGAAAGCCTAGGGCCCGGTCCGGGGCGCTAAAAATACCCACAACGCTGGGCCCGCTGCCGCTCATGAGCGCGCCGTGCGCGCCCTGGGCCAAAAGGCGCTCCTTCCACAAAACCACTTCCGGGACCAGCGCCTCGGTCACCGTTTCCAGGACGTTCCCCAAAACCCCCGCCAGTTCCGGCAGGCCCCGGCCCTGCTGGAGCAGCTGGCGCAGTTCCGCGGTGAACCTGGTGCCGTGGACTGCGGGCTGCAGCCTTCGATACACCTCGGCAGTGGACACAGCCGCACCTGGCTTCACCAGCACCAAGCTGGCCCGGGGAAAAGCAGCCAGAGCCTGGACCCTCTCCCCGATGCCCTGCACCAGACAGGTCCCCCCCTGCAGGCAGAAGGGCACATCTGCACCTACCTGCAGGCCGATCTCCTGGAGCTGGGCCAAACTGAGCTTGGCCCCGTATATTCTATGCAACCCGTGGAGAACTGCGGCAGCATCGGCGCTGGCTCCTCCCAAACCTGCGGCCAGGGGAATTCTTTTGTGGATGTAAATTTCGACACCGCCCTCCAGCCCGGTGAAGCCTGCAAAGGCGGTGAAAGCACGCCAGCACGTGTTATGCTCATCCAGGGGCAGCTCGGGATGATCGCTGCGGATGATAGTACCCTGGGGCCTCCTCTTTAGGGTGATCGTATCCGCCAGGGAAACGGACTGCATCACGCTTTCCAAGAGATGATAGCCATCGGGGCGGCGCCCCACCACATCTAAAGTGAGGTTGACTTTGGCGTAGGCCCGCAGGGAAATCTGGTCCATGGTCTGCCTCCTGTCCTAGCTTTATTTCCGCACTGAGCAGAAAATTCCTCCTGCCCTCATCGGGACAATAACAGCCAGGCGCCGGCGGCCATGAGCAGGATGCCCAGCCCCTTCCAGAGGCTGAAGGGTACCTGTTCTACACCGAACCAGCCGAAGTAATCCACCACCGCCGCGGTGATCACCTGCCCCAAAATGATCGCGGTGGTGGCATTGGCCACCCCGGCCTGGGCTATGGCGGAAACCACTAGATAGACAATGGCCACTCCCAAAAGGCCCCCCAGGTAGGTGTACCAGGGAGCCTTCCCGTAATTGAGCAGGCTGCCCCGGCCCAGCCCCACAAGGAGCAGGGCTCCACCGGAGATGGAGCCCACCACCTGCACGATGAAAGTTGCCTCCAACAGCCCCACGGCCTTGCCCAGCGCGGAGTTGAGCGACCCCTGCAGGGCCATGAGTATCCCAGAGAGAGCTGCCATCAAAAGCGCCAGCACATCCATCCCCCCTGCCCTCTCGCTAGGGGTAGTATGCCCGGCAAAAGAAAAATGGACCCCAGAGAGGTCCATTGCATCGGCAGCGCCCGCCGCCCTTCTTACCTGGGAATACAGAGGTGTTCGCCGGGCTGCGGCTCCGCCTCCCCATCCTGCAGGCTGGGGTTGACCCGGCGGATCGCTTCTTCCGTGGTGTGGTAGCGCCTGGCCAGCTTCCAGACGGTATCGCCACTTTGCACAAAGACAAAGGTCAAGGTGGGCGGATCCTCCGGCAGGGGCTCCACATCCACCGCCTCCACCACCGCTTCCACCTCCAGGTATTCCAAGACCTCCACCCGGTAGCGGAGGGTGACCGCGGCTTCCAGAGTCTCCCGGTTGATCAAATCAGGCCGGGCCGCCACCACCTCCAGCTCTATGCGGGGCTGCATGCCCAGCTCCAAACCTGGCACCGCCAGGGTCTGGGAAACGGGCAGCGCCTCCGGCAAATACCCGCGGAAGAGGGGTTTGATATCTTCCTCTGAATGGGCCAGGTAGAAGATCTCCACATCCAGCACGCCTTCAATGGTCAGCTTATCTTCTTCCACATCATAGTCGGTGAGGTGAGCCGCGGCCCGGCACTTGAGGATCTCCCGCATGGGCGGATTGTTCTCGCCCAGCTCAATCAAACCCCGGACCACCGCCTGCTGCTCCTTCTGGCTCACGAAGCTGTCCGCGGCCAGCAGTTCCTTGCGGGTTTCCACCATCCCCCCGGGTGCCGAGATTTCGGTCAGCACCTGCACCGCCTGGGGCTTTTTGGCCAGGAGCACACCTCCCAGGCCCAGTTCCACCCTGAGGCTGCGGCCGTCGTTGACCACAAAGCCTTCGCAGCGGCTCTCCAGGCGAGGTTCCAGCGTCATGCCGGGTTCCAGCCCAGGGTGCGTGAAGTTCAGCTCAAAGGCCAGCACCTGGTTGAACTCCCGGGCCTTAACCGTGAAGTTTTCGGTTTCGTAGAGGAGGCTCAGGGCCGCCCAGCCCCGAACTTCCATCTCCCCATCCTTGAAGGCGGGCTCTTCCAGCTTGACCTGGGCCTCCAGGTCCAAAACGGTGCGCACCAGATCGTCCTCGTCCAGGTCGAATTCCAGCATGCCGGTGACCTGCTTCGCCACCTGGAGCTCCACAGGCGGGGGCACTGGAGTGAGCACCACCCCATCTGTGGTTAGTTTGACTGGTTTGGCCAGGTTGGCACTGCTGATGGCCTTAAGTTCCCGGACCTGATCCACGGTGGCGGTCACGGCTAGGATGAGATCCACATCCACCGAGAACTGCCCCGGGGCCAGCTCCCACTCGCAGGCCAGGACAGCCAACTTGACCTTGACCAGGGCCTCCGGCTCCGCACCGAGCACTTCCACATGGGCATCAAAGGGGAGGGCACCAGGCCATTCCACCCGCTTCAGCCCCGCCGGTTCGTCCCCCAGCGTCTCGGGGGCATAGACCATGGTCAGATCCACCGCTCCCTGTACATAGACCCGGTCTTGATCCGGGGCAGCGGAATGCAAAACGGGAACGCCCTTTACCCACACTATCCTGCCGACGGGAGCTGCGGTGCTGGGCAGGTCGACCTTGCCCTGGAGGACTGTCTGCAGCGTGTTTTCCCCCACGCGATTCACCGCCGCGATGCGGTTTTCTTTTACACTGAGGCTCATCTCTCTCCCCCTTTTTTGCCGTAGGCTTCCGCCAACTTTCCTTAATATCTATGAGAACAGCCCGCAAAACATGTCTATTGCCCGCAAATATTCAGGGCGGCGGTGCGGAAATGGGAGCGCAGTGTCTCCCAGATCCTGGGGTCTTCCAGGCCCAGACCATCCAGGATCACCCCTGCCAGGTTGCGCTGGTTGATCAAGCGGCAGAGCTCGGCCAAGGCTGTCTGCTGGGGAAGATGGATTTCATGGCGCGCCCCCCGGCTGTGGAAGCTGTAGTGCAGGTCGCCCTGCTCGCCCCGCTTCAGCCGGGCTCCCCGGCGCAAAGCCTTAGAAAGGGCCTTCTGGTGGGAGAGCTCCGTGCAGCGCAGGCCCTCCGGCCCCAGCTCCCATTCCACCGCGTAGACCGGCACATCCAGCAGGATTTTCCAGGAGTGGACCGCCTTGAGTACAGCGGGCAGCTCCGCTTGGAGGGGTTCCAGGGCCACCAGGGGGCCGGGCTCTTCTGGCCGGGCCAGGCGGAGCACCACCCGGTCGGCCACCTCGTTCACCTGGGCGTAATCAACCCCGCCCCAGATGGTCCAAGGGGGGATGCCGGACCCCAGCTCCACCCAGAGCATGGCCCGGCGGCCCAGGGCCCGCTTCAGGCCTTGGAGGAGTTTCAAATAGCGGACTCCGTCAAGCTGGGCAATTGCCCGCCAGGGGAGATAGAGCCCGCAGGCCCCGGGAACCTGCTCAAGGGCGGCCAGGAAAAGCTCAGCCGCCTTTTTGCGGCGCTTAGGAGTCTGCAGAGCCCGGTGGATGTGCATCACATCCCACTCCAGCTCCTGGGGGCGGAGCAGGCAGGGCAGCTCCAGCGGAGCCTGGGGAGGCTGGCAGCAGATCACCCCGGTCAGGGGCAGTCCCCCCCGCTCCGGCTGGGAGCCGCCGCGGCAGATCCCCCACACTTCCCGATCAAAAAAGACCAGGCGCTGGCCTGGATAGATGCCCTGGGCGGCAAAGCGGCCGAAGGCTTCGGTACCCACTCCGTACCGTGCGGCAATGTCTGCCAAGTCCTCCTGGGGCTGGACCACGTGAACCCGCCGGCGGATGGGCAGGTCTTCCTTGAGGACTAAAGCAAAAAAACGCCTGCCGGCAATGCCATCGGCGGCCAAACCGTGGTCCCGCTGGAACTGCCGCACCGCGTCCTTAGTCAGGTATCCGTAGTGTGTTTCCTCGCCCAGATCATAGCCCTGGCGGCGCAGGAAGGCATGGAGCTCCCGCACATCCGGGCCCCGGCAGCCCAAACGCAGGATGCGGCTGCCCAGGCGCCTTTTCAGCTGCCACAACTCCCCCACCCCCTTCAGTGATGTTTATGAAGGGGGCAAAGAAAAAAGCACCGCAACCGGTGCCTTGGGCTGTATTTATCTATTCATTGGCGGCTGAGTTCTGTCCGATTACACAATCACCGACAGTGACTTCCACTGTCTTGGTCAAAACATCGGCATAGGTGTAGGACAAACGGTCCAGGGAGTGGGAATCGTCGAGCTTGACCACGAAGAGCTTGGGGTAGGTGTTCTCGATGATGCCCTCCGCCTCCACGATCTTCTTTCTGCCCCGGTTGGCCCGGAGTTTGACCCGTTTGCCCACACATGACTCTAAATCCAGCCTGATCCGCTGGATACTGTTCACTTCCCCAGCCACCTCGGTCACCGCCTTCTCGCATTTTGTCGAATTCATTGTACCACAAATGCAGGCGGTTGTCAATAAACGAATATTGTACCAAGGCTCCAGGCCCATGTCAAGGGGGGAACATTTATTTTGTATAACGATCTGCCACGCTGGAGGCTCCGTAGGAGTCGGGTTTGACCTTGCACAGGAAGCCGGAGCCGTTCACCATGCACACAACTTCCTTCACCAAAGACTTCGTGGCACCGTTGCTGCCCACATCCAGGTGGATCTCCATGTCGAACTCGTGCCCCGACTCCGCCAGTTTCTCCGCGAGGCGGGAAGCTACGCTCAGGCTCAAGGAAGCTTCAAAGAAGATCCTCTGCCGCAAGGCGCGCACATGGTCTTCATAGCTGCGGGTGTAGAAAAAGCGGCCTCCCTTGCCCAAGCGGTGGACGATGAGCGCGGTGACAAAGCAGGTGCCGTCCCGGATCTGGGAATCAGTCCCCACTATGAGTCGATAGCTGTCATCGGGGCTTTCGGCTGCATAGGCCATGATGTCGGCAAATACTTCTTCAAAGGAAAGGCGTCCTTTCGTGGGGCTGATGAACTCCACTGTTCACACTCCCTTCAGCAGTTCTTCCGTAAGCTTGCTGTACTCCTCCAACGACAGGTTTTCCCCCCGCTCCGTGGGCTCAATCCCGCAGCTGGCCAGGGCCTCATCCAGCTGCTCTAGCTTCAAGCCCCACTCCGCCACCAAGGCTTTCAGGGCGTTGCGCACCGTTTTCCGCCGCTGCTGGAAGGCGGCCCGGATCACCGCAAAGAGCTCCTGCCGGGGCGCGCTGACCTGAGGGGGCCGGGGCTCCAGCTTCACCACCGCGGAATCCACGGCCGGGGCGGGCAGAAACACGGTGCGGGGCACCTTCAAAACCAGGGAGCCTGCGGCGTAGTACTGCACGGCCAGGGAGAGCACCCCATAGTCCTTGCTCCCCGGGGCCGCCAGCATGCGCTCGGCCACTTCTTTTTGCACCATGACCAAGATGCTCGCAAAGGGCAGGCCGCACTCCAGGGCCTTCATGATCAGGGGGCTGGTGATATAGTAGGGCAGATTGGCCACCAGGCTTAAGGACTCGCCCCGCCAGCCCGCCCCTGCGAGGAGCTCCTGCCAGTCCAGGCCCAGGGCGTCGCCCTCCACAATGGTGATCTTGGGATTTGGCAGGATCTCCTTGAGCACCGCGGCCAGCTCCCCGTCGATCTCCACCGCCACCACATGGGCCGCCCTTGCCGCCAGCCCGCTGGTGAGGGCCCCCAGGCCGGGGCCTATTTCCAACACCCAGCTTTCCCCGGTCAGGGCAGCGCTTTCCAGGATGCGCCTGACTATATTTTGATCCACCAAGAAGTTTTGACCCAGGCCCTTCTTGGCGCCAAGCCCCCGCTCCCGCAGGAGGCGTGCTACATACGATGGACTGGTTAGTTGCGACACGCTTTCACCTCTAGCTGATCAGATCGCTCAAGCCCCTGCTGATGCGGCGCAGCTCCTGCTCAAAGCTTTCCTTGTCCAGCTCATCTAAACGATCCAAAAGATCGCAGATGCCCAAGTACTCCTCCTCGCTCAGCTCCCCCAGCTCCAGCAGGCGCCGGCAGGTATCGATGAACATCACCTTGGTCTTATCCAGCTCCCTATCTAGCGCCATGGGCCACCTCCACCTGTCGTTTAGTTTCTTCAATAAAGCGGGTGTATTCCTTTATAAATCTCAATTGTACCACACCGGTGGCCCCTTTACGCTGCTTGGCAAAGATTACCTCCGCCAGACCCTCGGTGCCCTTTTCCCGGGCCAGCTCTGGGTAATAGTAATCGTCGCGGTAGAGGAACATGACCACGTCGGCGAATTCTTCGATGTTCCCCGAATCCCTGAGGTCGCTCATCATGGGGCGTTTGTTCTCCCTGCTTTCCACGCCCCTGTTCAGCTGGGAGCAGAGGATCAAAGGTACATCCAGCTCCCCCGCGAGATCCCGCAGCTCCCGCACCATCTCGCCCACGATCAGGGCCCAGCTGCGGTTGGCGTTGCCGGGGGGCTTGATCAGCTGCAGGTAGTCGATGACAATCAGGCCTAGATCGGGGTTTTCCGCCTTGAAGCGGCGGGCCTTGGCCCTGATCTCCGCCACGGTCAAACCCCGTTTGTCCACAATGGCGATGGGCAGATGATAAAGGTCATTGAACACCTTCTGGGTGAGCTGGAACTGCTCGTCGCTGAGCTTGGTCTGGTACTCGTGGGCAGAGACCACGTGCTGTCCGTCCTGTTTGTAGGTGAACAGCTCGCTGAGGACGATGCGGTCCCCCAGCTGCTCCGCGTCCATCTCCAAGCTGAACACCAACACCGGGATGCCCCGCTTGGCTACGTTAGTTACCATATTCAACAGCAGCGCCGTCTTCCCCATGCTGGGGCGGGCCGCCAGGATGATCAAATCTTTCTTCTTAAAGCCAGTGGTCATGCCGTCGATGGACGGGAAGCGCACCGAAAGCCCGTAGGCATCCTCCTGGCCTTCCCGGCGGCGCAGCAGGTTGAGGTAGCACTGGCTCAAAACCTCCAGGAGGTTTTTCACTTCGTTTTCCGGGCCGCCCTGGGCCTGGGTGGCGTCGAAAATGAGTTCCTGGGCCCTGGCCTGGAGCGCCGCCAGATCCTCCGCCTTGGGATCCAGGGCCATGGCCCTAATGGTATCGCAGGCCTTGATGATCCGCCGGAGGCCCTCCTGGCGGATGAGGATCTCCACACAGGGCTCCAGTTCGCTTAGGGAGACGAAAGATTCGGTGAGGGCGATGAGCAGCTCCGCGGGGGATTCAACGCCCTCCGCCACCAGGCGGTTGTAGATCTGGCTGTAGGAGATGCGCCCCTGTTTGTGATAGAGATCGAGAATGATCTCGTAGATCCGCCGGTGGCCCAGATCCACAAAGTGGGACGGACGCAGGCGGTCCGCCACCTGGTCCACTTGGGACGGATGTTTGATGAGAATTCCCAGAACCTGCCTTTCCGCAGCCAGATCCATGGGCAGGTCGAAATCCTGCATAACTTCACTCGAATTCATCGGGGAATACCTCTTTCCATTTTTTCTCTGCTGGGCTCAGCTCCCTGCGGCCGGCAATGGGGCCCAGCACCTTGGTGAGGTGGGAGTTTTCCAGCAGATCGTTGTAGGTGCGGATGCCCGCGGCATGCCAGTTGCGCAGAATACCCTCCAGGTAGGGAAAGCTGGGTTGGGCAGCTTGGATCAGCATCTCCTCCACCGCCACGGCAATCACTTCGTGGGACAGGGCCTTGACCTCCATCCAGTACAGCAGCTTGCGCATCTCCTCTGGGGAGGCAGGCGCCACCCGGGCAGACCAGTAGCTCACCAGCCATTCGAAGGCCTCGGGCTCAACGGGCTCCGCCTGTTCTTCGGCGGCTGCGGCCTCAGCCAGCTCCGGGATGGCCAGCTGGATCTCCAGGCCTTCATCGTTGATCCACCCTTCATCGGCCAAAAGGGCCAGGGCCTTGCTCACCTCCCACTTGGGGAGCCCCAGGCTCTCTGTGAGGTCGTCGATCCTCAGGGGCCTGCCCAATTGAGCCAAAGCTAGCAGATTGATCCAGACCAAAGTGGCGACGGGGCCTAGGCGCGCCTGGCTGTGCAGGATTGCCTGGGGCACCTGAATGGGCAGCCCCTCCACGCCCTTGAGGAGCACCCCTCTGGTTCTCTGGCCGGGCATACTCATTCCTCCTCCTGTGCTTCCACTAAGCACTCCCATGCTGCATACTTTTCCGCTAAACGGGCCTGCATCTCTTGGTATTCCTGGATTACAGGTACGCTTTGGCTTTCATCTTGGTAAAGCTCGGGGGAAGCTAAGGCCGCCTCCAGTTCAGCCACCCGCTCTTCCAGGGCCACGATCTCCTCTTCGAGAAGCTTCAGCTGCTCCCTGCTTTTGGCCGAAGGGCGGCGGGGTTTTTCCGCCGCGGGCTTGGGCCCTTTGGCCCCGCGCTCTGCGGCCTGGATGGCCCGGGCCTGTTCGTAGGCTTCATAGCCCCCGGCATACTCCCGCAGCCTGCCGGCTTCCAGCGCCCAGACCTTGGTGGCCAGTTTGGAGATGAAATAGCGGTCGTGGGACACGAAGATGATGGTGCCGCTGAACTCCGCCAGGGCCCTTTCCAGAGCTTCCCTGGCAAAGATGTCTAGATGGTTGGTGGGTTCGTCCAGCAGCAGCACATTGGGGCGGTGCAAAAGCAGCTTGGCCAGGGCTAAGCGATTGCGTTCACCACCACTTAACATAGTGGTCTGCTTAAACACATCTTCCCCCCGGAAGAGGAACCTGGCCAGAACTGAGCGCAGCACCCCCAGCTCCAGCCGGTGTTCCCCGTAAAGCTCCTCCAGCACCGTGTTCTCCGGGTCGAAGCTGATCTGCTGGGAGAAATAGCCCAGCTCCACGCCCGCGCCCCAGCGCACGGCACCTTGGAACTCCAGCTTACCCGCGAGAATCTTGAGCAGGGTGGTTTTCCCGCTGCCGTTGGGGCCCAGAAGGGCAATGCGCTCTCCCCGCCTCACTTCCGCGGATATGCCCCGCAGCACTTCCTTATCCCCAAAAGCTTTGCCCACATCCTCCAAAACGGCCACCTTTTCCCCGGAACGCCGTTTGGGCTCAAAGCGGATGGTCATGCTGGGATCATCCAGAACCCGTTCCAGCTCCGGCAGCCTGGCCAGCTTCTTCTCCATGCTCTTGGCCTGCCGGGAGCGGGTTCCCGCCTTAAACTTCTGGATGAAAGCCTCCATGCGCGCCCTTTCCTCCTGCTGCCGCTCCAGGCTTTCCTCCAGCTGGGCCAGGCGCAGCTCCCGCTGGGGCAGGTACTGGGAGTAGTTCCCCTTGTACCGGTAGAGCCTTCCTCCGTGGAGCTCCCAGATTTCCTGGGCGATCCGGTCCAGGAAGTAGCGGTCGTGGGAGACCACGATGAAGGCCCGGGGATAACCAGCCAGGAAGCTTTCCAGCCAGCGGGTGGCCTCCAGATCCAGGTGGTTGGTGGGCTCGTCCAAAATTAAAAGAGACGGACGGTCCAAAAGCAGGCGGGCCAGGCTGATGCGCATCTGCTCTCCGCCGCTGAAGCTGGAAAGGGGCCGGGGGAGATCTTCATCAGCAAAGCCCAAACCGGCTAACACCTGGTTGATCTGCACCAGGTAATCATACCCGCCCCCATGCTCGAAGCGATCCCGCAGCCGGGAGTAGCGCCCCAGGGCCTCCTCCAGGGCGGGCCCGGGCTCCAGGGAAGCGAGCTTTTGCTCCAGCTGCCGCAGGCTCTGCTCCAGCTCGATCTGGGCGGCAAAGGGCTCCTTGAGGAACTCCTCCAGGGTCCCTCCCTCCCCGGGGGGCAGCTGCTCCAAAAATCCCACGGTGTAGCCCCCGGGGCAGCTCAAGCGGCCCCGATCATGGCTGAGATTTCCCGCGAGGATCCGGAGCAAAGTGGTCTTCCCCACGCCGTTGGCCCCCACCAGGCCGATGCGGTCCGCGGGTCCTATGGTTGCGGTAACTTCCCGGAAAACAAGTTCATCGCCGTAGTACTTCCATAAGTCCTCGATGATCATGGGGCCCGGTCGTCACCTGCCTCGAAGAGGCTCGTGCGCAGGGCCTGGCGCTCCCGGTACTTTTCCAGGGCGATCTCGATCAAACGGTCCAGAAGGGCCGGGTAAGACAGACCAGACCGCTCCCAGAGTTTAGGATACATGCTGATCTTGGTGAAACCGGGCATGGTGTTGATCTCGTTCACCAGCACTCCGCCCTGCCGGTCCACGAAGAAATCCACCCGGGCCAGGCCCGAGCAGTCCACCGCCTTAAAGGCGCGGCAGGCATACTCTTGAATGGTCCTGATCTGCTCCCCGCTTAAGCGGGCGGGGATGATCAGTTCCGAATCCTCGCTGTGGTACTTGGCCTCGTAGTCGTAAAATTCATTGGCCGGTACTATTTCCCCGGGAATGGAGGCCTGGGGCTCCCTGTGCCCCAGCACGCTGCATTCGATCTCCCTGGCTCCCTCCAGCCCCTTTTCGATCACGGCCTTGCGGTCGAAACTGAGGGCCAGCTCCAGGGCGGGGGCCAGCTGGCTGCGGGTCTTGACCTTGGTCACGCCCACACTGGAGCCGAGGTTGGCCGGCTTGACAAACATGGGGTAGCCCAAAGACTCCTCCAGCTGCCGGGTGATGCCAGCGGGATCACCCTGCCACTGGTAGTTGAACACCACTTCCCAAGGGAGGAGCGGCAGGCCCGCCTGCCGGAAAAGCACCCGCATGAAGGCTTTGTCCATGGAAACCGCCGAAGCGGCAACACCCGCCCCCACATAGGGCAGATTGGCCAGCTCCAAGAGGCCCTGGATAGTCCCGTCCTCGCCGTAGGGGCCGTGGAGCACGGGGAAAACCACATCCAGGCCGGAGTTGCGGGTGGGATCCGCGTAGATGATCCCGTCCAGCCAGCGGCCGTCCTTATCTATTTTCATGGGTACGATCTCGTATTTTTCTTTGTCCAGGGCATTGATCACTGACTGGGCCGAGAGGAGCGAAACCTCGTGCTCCCCTGAACGCCCTCCGTAAAGTACGCCCACCTTCAGTTTGGGCATGGCGCTTCCTCCCTTATGCTCGCTCAATTCTCACACAGACAGATGGCATCTATCTCCACGGTAACCCCCTTGGGCAGCCCGCTCACCGCGACGCACACCCTGGCCGGGGGGTTCTCCGGGAAAAAGCCGCCATAAACTTCGTTCATGGTGGCAAAATCAGCCATATCGGTGAGGTATACGGTCACCTTCACCGCCTTTTGCAGGCTGGTGCCGGCAGCCTGGGCAATGCTCTCCAGGTTGGTTAGGGCATTTTTGGTCTGGGTGGCCACGCAGTCATAGGGAATCTCGCCGCTGGCCATATCTACACCCAGCTGCCCCGAGATGAAGAGCAAATTGCCCGCCTTAATCGCCTGGCTGTAGGGGCCGATGGCTGCGGGGGCCTTTTCCGTATGCACTACTTTACGCATTTCCTTCCCTCCACGTCAGTTGTGTTCAGTATACTACTTCCCCGACGGCGGGCAATTCCCTTGAAGAGGCCCGGAACTTTTTTGTACAATAGACGGGAGGGCGGGAGGTGGAAGTGTGGAAAAGCAGGTTCAGATCAAAGATGATGGACGCTATATTATCTTTTACACCTTTGCGCAAAAAAAGAAGGATCAGGAAGTGAGCACATGTCCGAACTGCGCTGGAACCCCCAGCTGAAGCAGTGGGTGATTGTGGCTGCCCACCGCCAAGACCGAACCTATAAACCCCCGGAGGATTTCTGCCCGTTCTGCCCCACCCAGCCCGGGGCGTTTCCCACGGAGATACCGGCGGAGGACTATGACATCGCCGTGCTGCAGAACAAGTACCCTTCCCTGCGGCAGCCCCCACCGCCTGTGGAGATCGGGGGCAGCGAACTGTACCGCACCGCCCCGGCGGAAGGGATGTGCGAGGTGGTCCTCTACTCCCCCGACCACCACTCCACCTTGGCCCAGGAGCCGGTGGAGCGCATCGCTAACCTGATCGCGGTCTGGACGGACCGCTGGCTGGAGTTGGGGGCCAAACCTGGCATTCACTATGTATTTATCTTCGAGAACAAGGGCGATGCGGTGGGGGTGACTCTGCACCACCCCCACGGGCAGATCTACGCCTTCCCCTTCATTCCCCCCGTGATCCAAAAGGAGCTGGACTCCGCCCAGGAGCACCACAGCTCCACGGGGCAGTGCCTTTACTGCCAAATCCTCGGGGAAGAGCTGGGGGACGGGCGGCGCATCATCGGGGAAAACGAGGAGTTCTGCGCCTTTGTGCCCTTTTTCGCCCGCTACCCCTTTGAGGTGCATATCTATCCCCGGCGCCATGTGCAAAGCCTTCCCCAGCTGAACGCCGCGGAGCAGGAGTCCCTAGCCTGCCTGCTGAAAGAGGTATTAGTCAAATACGACAGCCTGTTTGGGTTCTCCCTGCCTTACATCATGGCGCTCCACCAGGCGCCAACCAAGGGTGACTATCCCTTTTATCATTTCCACTTTGAGTTTTACCCCCTGAACCGTACCGCGACCAAACTGAAGTACCTGGCGGGCGTGGAATCGGGGGCAGGGACCTTTATCACCGACATGACTCCAGAGGATCAGGCTGCCCAACTGAGGGGAGAGAAAGAGCATGGCTGAACTTAAGGCAGGAAGGCTGCTTGAGGAGTTTAGGGCCAGGTTTCCCCATTCCCAGCCCGCCGCGGTGGCGTGGGGTCCCGGGAGGGTCAACCTCTTGGGAGAGCATACGGATTACAACGACGGTTTCGTCTTTCCCATGGCCATCGATGCGGGCATCCAGATCGCCGGCGCGCTCAATGGCACAAGCCAGGTGAACCTCTACTCCCTAAACTATGCTGCGGAGGAGAGTTTTTTGCTGGAGGAAATAGCCCCCAGCGAGAAAAATCCCTGGGCCAACTACCTGAAGGGCGTGTTCTGGCAGTTCCAGAAGCTGGGGTACAAGCCCCAAGGCGCGGATCTCGTTATCCAGGGCAATGTTCCCCAGGGGGCGGGCCTTTCTTCCTCGGCGGCCCTGGAGGTGGCAGCTGCGCTGCTTTTGGCCACCCTCCACAGCTGGAGGCTGGATGCGGTGGATCTGGTTAAGCTGGCCCAGAAGGCGGAAAACGAATTTGTGGGCGTGGCCTGCGGGATCATGGACCAGTTCGCCTCCATGCTGGGGCAGGAGGATCATGCGCTCTTTTTGGACTGCCGCACCCTGGACTATGAAGCGGTGCCCCTGCCCTTGGCCGAGCGGGGCCTGGCGGTTGCCGTGGTGAACAGCGGAGTGCGCCGGGGGCTGGCGGGTTCCGAGTACAACACCCGCCGCAGGCAGTGTGAAGAAGCGGTGCAGCTCTTGAGGGAGAGAATCCCCGGGATCAAGGCCCTAAGGGATGTGGGTGCAGAGCACCTGAACCTGGTCAATGAGCTCCCCGATCCCTTAGCCAAGCGGGCCCGCCATGTGGTGACGGAAAACGCGCGGGTGCTTGAGGGCGTGGCCGCCCTGAAAGCTGGGGATCTGGAAAAGTTCGGCCGCCTGCTCAATGCTTCCCATGAAAGCCTCCGGGATGATTACGAAGTGAGCTGCCGGGAACTGGACCTTTTGGTGGAGCTGGCCCTGGAGGTCCCCGGAGTTTTGGGCTCCAGAATGACAGGGGCAGGCTTCGGCGGATGCACCATAGCCTTGGTGCCCCAAACCAGCCTGCCCGCATTTAAGGAGCATGTGCAAAGTGAGTATCAGCGGCGCACGGGTATTGAGCCGGAAATCTTCAGCTTCCGCCCGGCACCCGGTGCCCGGGTCACAGCAGGAGCAGATCTACGATCTTGAAATAGATGATCAGGGCCGCCGCATCCACCAAGGTGGTCACAACGGGCGCAGCCATGATGGCTGGGTCCGCTTTTATTGCCTTCGCGGCCAGGGGCAGCATGCTGCCGATGGTGGCCGCGATCATGATCGTGGCATAGAGGGCCAGGGACACGGCTAGGGCCATGGAATGGTTGCCTGGGTGCATCAAGAGAATGCGCAGGAAGTTGGCTGCCGAAAGGGCGGCACCAATCAGCGCGCTCACGCTGAGCTCCTTGCGGAGAATCCGCCCCACATCCTTGATGCTCAGCTCATTGAGGGCCATACCGCGGATCACCAGGGTGGAGCTTTGGGAACCGGTGTTGCCGCCGGTGTCGGTGAGCATGGGGATAAAGGTCACCAGGATGGGCAGGGACACAAACGCCGCCTCATATTTCCCCAGGATATGGCCTGTTACCGTGGCCGAGATCATGAGGATCAGCAGCCAGACGATGCGGTTTCTGGCCAAGGCAAAAACGCTGGTCTTCAGGTAAGGTTTTTCCGAAGGGGCCATGGCCGCCATCTTCTGGAAGTCTTCCGTAGCCTCCTGGTGGATAACTTCCATGATGTCGTCGAAGGTGACGATGCCCACCAGCCGGTTCTCCTCATCCACCACCGGCAGGGACATGAAGTTGTACTTGGAGAGCAGCGCGGCCACCTCTTCCTGGTCGTCGCCGGTGCGGACGAAGATCACGTTCTTTTCCATGATGTCCCCGATCACCGCATCCTCTTCGGCCATAAACAGCTCCCGCACGGTGACTACGCCCTCCAGATGGCGGTTATCGTCCATGACATAGCAGGTATAGACCGTTTCCTTGTCTACCGCGGTGCGCCGGATGCGCTGGAAGGCCTCGGCCACCGTCATGGTTTTCCGCAGATCGACAAACTCCGCGGTCATGATGCTGCCTGCGGAGTGGGGAGGATACTTCAGGAACTGGTTGATCAGCTCCCGCACATCGGGGGAAGCGTTGCGCAGCACGCGCTTGACCACATTGGCGGGCATCTCCTCCAGAAAGTCCGCGGCATCGTCGGAAAAGAGCTCGTTGATGATGGAGCCCACTTCCTGGTCGGTGATGGCTTCCACAATATACTGCTGCATCTCGCTGGAAAGATAGGAGAAGATCTCCGCGGCCCGGTCCTTGGACAGGGAGCGGAACAGCATGACCACATGCTCCCGCTTCAGCTCCTCCATCAAAGCCGCGATGTCTGCATCCTGCAGCCCAGACAGCTCGGCCCGTACAGCCTTGAGGTTTCTCTCGGCAATCAAGCGTTCCAGATCACGAAGGTCAATCATTACTGCCATTGTTTTTATCCTCCTTTCCATTTTTCATGGTGGAGTATAAAAACGAGCAGCGCATGCTCAGGAAGCGGCACTGGGGAGAAATGAGCGCGGGCTCACTCCTCGCGGCCGCCCATCTGGGTCACTGCTCGCTTCCATACTTCGCCAGCCACTGTCCACTCACTTCTCCCCCCTTCGTATGTAGTCTACCCTTCCCTAGTCTACACCAAGGCAGCGGGGCCTGCAATTCGGGGCCCAGAAAAAAACCCGGCCGTTTACGAAAATTTCATCTCAGCCGGGTGCTTTGTATTGGGTTCAATTGGCCAAGGGCCAGGCCGGTTTGGCCTGAAAGCCCTGGGGAAAAATCTCCTGCAAAAAGTCCAGAACATGTTCTACGGGGATGATCTCCACACCCTCCACTGTTTGGGGCAGGTTGTCCAGGTTTTCCTTGGGCACAAAGACCCGCTTGACACCGGCCTGTTTGGCTCCGTAGATCTTGGCGTGGAGTCCCCCCACGGGCTTCACCTTGCCCCGCAGGGAAACCTCCCCGGTCACCGCAATATCCTGGGGAATGGGCAGCCCCTTCACCGCGCTGATGATCGCAGCCAAAATGGCCACGCCAGCGGAAGGTCCATCGATGTTCCCGCCGCCCACCACATTCACATGGAGATCGAAGCTGCTCAGCTCTTCGCCTGTGAGGGCGCGGAAAACCGAGGCCGCGTTGAACACGCTATCCTTGGCCATGCTGCCTGCCGTATCGTTGAAGCGCACCTGGCCCTTGCCCGGCTCCCTGCTGGGGAAGGCCACCGCTTCAATTTCCAGGATGGAGCCCACATAGCCGCTGACGCCCAGGCCCAAAATGCGCCCCACTTCTTTGCGGGCAGAAGCCTTGGTGGAAACGTACGAGCTGAGCCTGGCCGACTGGATCACTTCCTGCATGTCTTCCTTGGTGATCACAGCTTCGCCCCGGCCGCCTCCGCCCCGGTAGAGGGCTACACCCAGGGCATCGGCCAAGAGGCGGGTTGCCCGCCGGCCTTCGATGGTGTACTCCGCGGCCAGCTCCGCTACGCCTGGAGCCAGCTTTACCCCCAGGCGCTCAGCTGCGGCCCGGACGATCTCCACGATATCCTGGGGCGTGAGGGGATTGAAGAACACCTCCGCACAGCGGGAGCGCAGGGCCGGGCTGATTTCGGATGGATCCCTGGTGGTGGCCCCGATGAGCACAAAATCCGCGGGTGCCCCGTTGGTGAAGAGCTGGTGGATGTACTTGGGGATGTTGGGATCGTGGGGATCGTAATATGAGGACTCGAAGACCACCCGCTTATCCTCCAGCACCTTGAGGAGCTTGTTCTGCAGGACCGGATCCATTTCTCCGATTTCATCGATGAAAAGCACGCCGCCGTGGGCTTCGCTCACCAGGCCCAGCTTGGGTTCGGGCACCGCCCCATCGGCCAGATCCCGTTTGGCCCCCTGGTAGATGGGATCATGCACCGAGCCCAGGAGGGGATTGGTCACCTCCCGGGGATCCCAGCGCAGGGTGGTTCCATCAACCTCCACAAAGGGGGCACCGGGGCTAAAGGGCGTATATTCCCTCTCCTTCGCATACTGGAGGGCCAAGCGGGCCACGGTGGTCTTGCCCACCCCAGGAGGTCCGTAGAGCAGCACATGCTGGGGGAAGGGCGAGCTGAGCTTCGTGAGCAGGGACTTCACCGCCTCCTCCTGCCCCACCACCTCTTCCAACCGCTGGGGGCGCATCAGATCGGCGGTCCCCCTGCCCAGGCTGCGCTTTTCCAGCAGCTCCAGTTCCGCGTACTTCTTCAAAGTCTGGGCGTTATCAGGTCCCGCCGTTTCCTTGAGCACCTGCATGCGGACTTCCTTCAGGTACTCCAGGTGCCGCTCCTGCAGCTTGGCACTGACTTTCTGCTCCAGCTGCTCTTCCACGGTGCGCTTGGCTAAAAGATCAGCTAAATAGTCCTCCAGTTCCTGGAGGACCTGGGCCGCCTCCTCCGGCGTGCGCTGGTCCACGATGGTGGGATCATCATGCACCAGGCGCTCTAACGCCAGGATGCGGTCTTCTATCTTATCCGACTGCATTAACTCCAGCGAA